>CAZLEU010000043.1:0-21524 GCA_964558625.1 uncultured Flavobacterium sp. | reverse complement strand
AGATTTTATTCAACAAAGTATGTAATAGTGGAAAGTATAATTCAAAAGAGTATACAAAACAGTTTTTTATTGATTGTGGTTATACTGAGCAACAAAGTGTGGATTTGTTATATTATACACACAATGAAAAGTATAAATTTATTTCGTTAATGTGTGAACAGGAGCAAAATGCAATTAAATTATTTATACTTGAAAATAATTTACAAAGATGTGGAAGGTTACACGATTCTGTCTTATTCATTGATAAAAAAGTAAAACCATCTTTGTTAACGGTTGAACCTAATTGTGATTTTGGTTATAAAGAGTTAAACAGACCAGTTATAAGGGAAGCATTTAGTTTGTCAAATAAACGTTTGTCTTATGGTTTTGTTAGTTCGATTCCACAGGGTTTTGATTTAATCACTAAACACGATTTTATTAAACCGAAATGTAAAGGTGAGTATAAATCATTCAAAATATACACAGAGAAATTTAACTACATTACAGCCAGTTTTAATTTGAATAATTATCATTCTTTTACTGAAGAAATACTTGAGGTTGTTCAGGATGGTTTAAATTCTTATGGATATACAAAAACCGTATTTTCAGAAAACCCAAACCAAATTTTTATTTCTTTATGTGAGGTAATGTTAGATACTTTGTTTTTTCTGAATAAACGCAAAATAAAGCCTTTAGAACTCGAATTTATTTTAAAACACATAAGAAGCAGTAGTTTTTATGTTTTTAACGTTAGAGCGACTTATTTACGTTTAATCAAGTACAATTGTAAAAGTTTTGACTTTACCAACGTTAGAAGTAGAGATTTTGATTTTATTGATAATCCAAAATTCAAGACAAAACAACACTTTACAAAAGCATATAACGAAGCAATTAAAAATATAAATTCAAATAACAACTATAAAGAATTAGTTGATTTGATTGGTGAACGAATAGAGAATAAAGACTTTGCTTTTATTTCAGAAAACAAAGTTGTTGGTCATCGCAGAAACAACGAAATTGTCTATGCATTTGTTAGAAAGTTCAATTTATTATGTACTGGTAGTTCGTATAAACCACGAAAAACAAAAGTTTGTAAGCTTTTTATTAATGACACTATAAAGAGGTTACAAACATTTGAAATATCAACCTCAACACTACAACAAGTCCAACAACTTTATTTATTGTTATGCCAGTTGTCAGGAGCGGTTACAGAATTGGAAATTCAAGAAAACATTGAGATTCAAAACCATTTGAAATTTGAGTTAATCCAAATGATACATAAGAAAATAAAAATTAATGGATTAGATGCAGGTATAAGTTGCTACAACTTTCTTTATCCATCAAAACCAAAAACCGAAGTAAAATTAAATACAGATATTCACAATAGTTATAATACTGATTTAACTCAAAGCGTTTTCAATAATGTTTCAACAGAAGAAGCACATTGCAGAGGGGAAGTATTTTTTAAGGAATATTTGAAATTCCACAAAGAAAATCAAGTAAAAGAAACTATTCCGATTTCAAAAGAAACCCCAAAACAAAACCTACCTGAGTTCGATTTTGATGGATGTTGATTTATATAAAAAAGACAGTTTTTTAATAACTGGCTTTTTCTTACCTTGGCGCATTCTTTGTAAACATCAAACCATTTTTCATCCAATAAATTTTAAAATATTAAAATGAATATTGAAAGCATAATAAATAGTTATGAATATAAGTGTAAGTTAAGTGAGCATTTAACTTCATTATTAAAAAGAACAAAGGCATCTTTAACAGAAGCTTCAACCTCATTTGCATTTGAATCAGAAATATATTTATTTGTTAGGAATGTTTTTAATATTGATATAGATTTTAGAAAGGAAGAAAACCAAACAACATTAAGGCACAAGTTTGTTGGGAGAATGGATGCGGTTTGTAATAATTTAGTGATTGAATATAAAAAACATGGTAAATTAGATAAAGACAAAGACAAAGATAAAGCAACCGAACAATTGACAGCTTATCTTCAACAACTCTTAGATGAAGATGGGAATGAATATCATGGAGTATTAACCGATGGGATAAAAATTCGGTACTTGTATTTTCAAAATGGTGAAATACATAATACTTCATTTAAAAATATAGATGAAGATGATTTGGATAAACTAATTCAATCGCTTGTTGATTTAAATAACAAAAAGTTTGTTCCAAAAAATATAGTAGATGATTTTAAATTAGAATCCAGAACAGGAATTACAGCGGAACTTGCTAATTATTTATTCAAATCTTTAACAGAGAAAAAATCTGAGAAAACTTCAATGTTGTTTCAAGAATGGGAAGTTTTATTTCATCTTTCAGAAACAGATAAAGGGCAAAACGATGATATTGTAAAAAGACGAAAAGCACTTGGAAAATTGTTTGGGGTTAATATAAAAGATAGTGAAACAGATTACAAAGCACTCTTTGCATTACAGACTACTTATGCAATAATTGTAAAATTAATTGCTTGCAAAGTTGTCACTAAATTTGAGTTTAACAAGAATATTGAGTACTTTTCAGACCTTTCAAAAATCGATTCTGAAACACTTAGACAAATCTTATCATATATTGAAGATGGATATGTTTTTCAAACTGGTGGAATCCGAAATCTGTTAGAAGGAGATTTTTTTTCTTGGTACTGTGCTGAAGAGATTTGGAGTGATGAGGAAGCACAAATAATTTTAAAATTAATTCATTTATTAGAAGGTTACTCTATAAGTTTTTACAGACATGGTTATAGTACAGTTGATATTTTTATCGACCTTTACATGGAAATCATGCCCGCTGAGGTAAGACATAGTTTAGGAGAGTATTTTACACCATCTTGGCTTGCGGATTATGTTGTAAAAGAAAGTAAAACCTTAATTTCAAACAATAACTTTACAGCGATAGACCCTTGTTGCGGTAGTGGTGTTTTTGTAATGGCATTAATAAGAAATATTATTGGTCAAAAAGATATTATTAGTCTTTCAAATAATGAAAAGCAAGCTCTTTTAAATTCAATTTTACAAAGAGTTAAAGGGGTTGATATAAACCCTTTATCAGTATTAACGGCAAAAGTTTGTTTTTATCTTTCAATTAAGCCATTAATTAACGGTGATGACATAGAAATACCAATTTATTTAGGGGATTCTGCTAATATTCCTAACAAGAAATTATTAGGAAATACGATTTGTTATGAATATACAGTTAATACAAAACAAGAAAATATAAAGGTATTTCTACCAAGTAATTTTGTAGAAAATAAAGACTTTTTTTCTTTAATGAGTCAAATCCAAGCAATTATAAAAACTGGTGATTCAGAACTTGTATTTAATAAGTTTATTCAAAATATTTCAAATGATGACTTGAATGAAGAAATACAAGAAAATATTAAGACTTTATCATTACAACTAGTTAGATTGCATCAAAATAATTGGGATGGTATTTGGATAAGGATTGTAGCTAATTTTATGTTAGTAGCTCGAATAAAAAATGTTGATATTATTGTTGGAAATCCACCATGGATAAAGTGGGAATTTTTACCTCAAGCATATGCTGAAAAAATAAAAAGCTTATGTCTTGAGAGACACTTATTCTCAGGACAAACATACATGGGAGCAATAAGTCTAAATATTTGTGCTTTAATTGCAAATGTTACTGCATCTACTTGGCTTTCTGAAAACGGAGTACTCGCTTTTTTGATGCCACAAACATTGATGACACAAGATTCATATGCTGGATTTAGGAATTTCTATACTGAAGTAATTTCAAATAAAAGAATGTATCTACAGAAATTAGACGATTGGACTAAGGCTGGAAATCCATTTGTAGATACTCAAGAAAAATTTATGACTTATTACTATAAGAATAATGTTGTTGATTATTTTGAAAATGGAATTCCTATTAATGTATTAAAAAAGAAAAAAGGTGTTTTACTTTCAGAATTAAATTCGAAACAAACATTTAATGAAGTTGAAAATTCATTTGAAACATCGTTTTCTAAAGCCTTTCAAATGGATAAAGATAGGACTGGTTATACAACTTTTGAAGAATCGTTTATAGAGAAAAAAGAATTTTTTGATTTAATAATTGGTGAATGTTTTTATAAAGCACGAAGTGGAGTAGAATTTACTCCTGCTGAAATTTATTTTATTGAGCCTAAAGAATCTTTAAAAGCTAGTAATACATATGTGTTTCAACCTTCTGAATTTAAAAATTCTAAATATAAATCTTTAGCAGGATTACCTATTCAATTAGAGACCAAGTTTATAAAGCCCGTTATAAAAGCACCTCAAATAATACCTTTTGGGATTAGTGAGAATAACAATTATTGTATTTTTCCATATAAAGAAAACGAATCAATGTCAATTAATATGGATGAATTAATTAAAGAAAGCCCAAATTTATTTAACTATTTTACAAACAATAAACAATTAATTGGTAAACAATCAAAACGAAGTTTGACGATTTCAAGAGGGAGTGCTTTTTATTCACTTTCAAAAGTAGGTAAGTATACATTTGCACCTTATAAAGTTACTTTTAGAGACAATACAAAGTTAAGTGCAACTGTTGTTTCAAAAATTACAACTCCATGGGGCGAGGAAGTTATGCCTATTTGTGCGAAACATTGCCCTTATATTAGCCAAGACAAAAATGATCGGAATATAACAGAAGAAGAAGCGTATTTTTTATGTGGAATTTTAAATACCCCTATTGTACAAAATTATTTTAAATTCACATATAGTTCAAGGTCTTTCAGTATTAATTTTAATATAAAAATGCCTTTATATAATGATAAGAACATTTTTCATAAAAAAATAATGCTTTTAGCAAAAGAAGCTACAAAAAATAGCCCTACTGAATTAATTTATAAAGAGTTAGAAGAAAATTATTTAAACTTATGCAGAGAATTGAAAGACTAAACAATTAAAAGTTTTTTGAAAATTAATTATTATTTAAAAACAACCCTTGTAATTTTCTCAACTTCAAAATAGTGTATGGTCATTTGGGCATTTATTTTCTTTGATTTTTTTTCAATTATTTTTTGATGCCAATTGTTATAATTTGCTAAATTAAAATACAAACCATTACACGTTCCATCATTATTTTTTTTGGCGGTTATCATACGACCAACACTAAATTGAGAAACTGAATTAAATATTTGAATGCTTTCAAGTCCGTTTGGGTTGAGGTGAAAAAAAAGATTCTCAATCAATTTAATATCTTCTTTACTGATAGGCATTATTTAATTTTTTTTTCGTAAATTTAAAGATAAAAGTGCGTGTTCCCTAATAATTTAGGTTTCCCACGCGCGCGAGGAAAATTTTTTCAGTTATGGCTAGATATGCAACTTATCCAACAACCTATGATGATTGCTTAACAATCGAAATTAAGAATATTTTGGCTTGGGGTTATCTTAGGGTTGGTTACAGTAATTCAGGGGTTATTTCTTGGAGTAGAAACGGAGTGAAACACTCTAGTATTTCAATCAGTAGTATAAATACATTTGATAGTAAATATTTGACTTTGGATTATAAAAGTAATGGCATACCGATAACTTACCGTGTTGAAGTTATTTCAGTACCATCAAATTTAGGCAAAGGAGAAGTCTATTATTTTATTTGCCCTAAAACAGGAAAACGATGTAGAAAGTTATATTTGCAATACGGTTACTTTTACCATCGTGAAGCATACAGAGGCACGATGTACGAAAGTCAATTGCAATCAAAAAAAACGAGAGGAATTTTTAAAATTTTCAATAAAATTCATTTAGGGGATGAGGTTTATTTTGAACGTCATAAAAAGTATTTCAAAACGCACTACAATGGTAAACCTACCAAACGATTTTTAAAGCTAGAAAATAAAATTCGTATTGCTGAAAGTTATCCACCTGATACACTTGAAAGATTGATGTTAATGTAGTTTTTATTTAATATGGAAACTCAAAAGATTTGATTCATAAGGAAACGCAAAATCATTAACGTTTTGATTATTCAACCAGTTAACCTCATCTTTTTGATTCAATATTACAGGCATTCTCATTTTTGTATTATGAATGTATTTCATCTGTTCATTTGCCTCAGTAGTAATGATTGAATAAGTGCGAATTGTTTGATTTGTTGAAGTGTCAAACCAATCTGAATAAATTCCAGCGATGCAAAAAATTTCGTTTTCTTGACTGTAAATAATATGAGGTTGTTTTATTTTGCCTTCGTGTCGCCATTCGTAAAAATGATTAGCCAAAACCAAACAACGATTTGAAACATTATCTTTAAAACTTGGTAGGGTTTCAATAGATTCTATTCTAGCAATCAAAGTGTTTTTTGCAAAACTATTATCTTTTGCCCATTTTGGAATTAAACCCCATTTACCAAAAGTTATATAGTTACTATTGTCACTTGTTATTATCGCATTTATAGGATGACTAAAAGCATTGAATTTGTCATCAGGTGAATATAATTCAGGTTGTAAAAACGGTCTTTCAAAACGTTTTTCAATTTTAACAATCGGGTCTTTTAATCCAAAATAAAAACACATAACTTTGATTTTTCACAAATTTAAAATAAAATGGATTTAGATTTTGAGAGTTTTGCGTTAATTATAAATGCAAATGGTTTTGAAGTTCCTGATTTGACCGATGAGAATTTGTATCAGTTCGTTAAATCGGATTTGATTCAGTTGCTAAATTCAAATAATTGTGAAGTGATTCATTTTGGTTATGCACCCGATAATACAGCCGATGGAAATGATGAATTGTTAATCGATGGTGTTTTATTTAGAATAATTGCACAAGACCGATATTTAGGAATTGATTTGGATTGTGAAATTGATGAGGTTAAAAAAGCATTTTGTAATTTGGTCGAAAACTATAAACCGTTTTGGAGTTCGGTAATAGTAGAAAATGGATTAATAAAGAGCGAAAAAACAATTGAATTGTTTTATAAAGAAATCTAGTGTAAGAATAGTATTGTTTATTTTTGATTAATCAGTTTTTTTCAAGTTTTTAGGGCGTTTTAAGCAAAAAAAATATTCTACAATACAAAAATCGTACAAATTACCACAACTAAAAAACGTAACCATTTAACTAACAAATGATTACGTTTTTATTTTGTGGAGAAGATGGGGCTCGAACCCACGACCTCTTGACTGCCAGTCAAGCACTCTAGCCAACTGAGCTACATCCCCATTATTTTGGTAAAAATAGTATTTTTAATTTAAAAAATCTAAAAAAAGAAAAACTTATGAAAAAGAATACAAAATATATACGCACAAATGTTAATTATCAATATTTTACATGAAAACATATTAATAATTTAATAATTATTTCTTATAATTGCAGTCACAAAGAAAAATTAACTATTTAACAACCGAAAAACATGAAAAAAATTACTTTATTTTTCGCATTAGTATTTGCTAGTTTGGCTAGTAATGCTCAAATTGCCCCAGGTAGTGTGGCACCAAATTTTACCGTGACAGATATAAATGGTGTTACACACACCCTGTATGACTATACTGCCGCAGGAAAAACTGTTATTATGGATATTTCTGCTACATGGTGTGGACCATGTTGGAATTATCATAATGGTCATGCATTAGAAGATATATATAGTGCATATGGTGAGGAAGGATCAAATGAAGTTGTTGTGTTATTTGTAGAAGGTGATGGTTCAACGCCAGTTTCAGCTCTTTCTGGAACAGGAAATACACAAGGTAACTGGGTAGCAGGAACACCATACCCAATTATTGATAGTGCAACTATCGCTAACCAATATCAAATAACGTATTTCCCAACAGTATTTAGAATTTGCCCTAATAATATTGTTACTGAAGTGGGAGCATTAACTGCTGTAAACTTGAGAAATAATCTTAACACAAATTGTGTTCCTTTGGCAGGTGTAGTTGGTTCTGTAAAAGTTGATGATAGTACTTTAGGATTATGTTCTACAACAGGTTCGCCTACTGTTAAAGTTAAAAATTACGGTAAAAATGTAACTGGAGTTACAACAGTTGCAACTGTAGATTTAAAAGAAAATGGAACTGTTATTGCTACAAAATCAACAACGGGTACTTTTGCTCAATTTGCTACTAAAACGTTAACTTTTGACCCAGTAACTTTTGACCCTTCTGCAACATATACTTATGAAGTTAATAACGTTAACAGTCAACCAAATTTTAATCCAGATTTTTCAACATCAAATTTGAATTTGACTTTTCCATCTGAAACTGAGTTAAATATTACAGTGAAAGTGTATACAGATAATTATCCAGGAGAAGCTTCATGGAGAATAAAAAATAGTGCTGGAACAGTTGTAGCAAGTTATGGTCCTTACGCAAACGGAAGTACTGCTGCAGGTGGGCCAGAAGCAAATACAACAATGACACATCAAGTTACATTACCTAATGCAGGAGAATGCTATTCAGTTGAACTAGTTGATTCTTACGGTGATGGTTGGTCTTTAGGTTCTACACCACACGGTATGGAAATTTTTAATGGAGATACATCTGTATGGAGTGTATCTGTTGGTAATTTTGGTACGCTGTCTTCAAGTGCTAATGCATTGAGAACAGGTACTCTAGCTACTGACAATTTTGCAAAATCAACTGTAAGTGTTTTCCCAAATCCTTCAACAGGTAGATTGCAAATAAAAGCAGACAGCACTGTGTCTGTAGAATTAGTTGACGTTTTAGGAAAAGTAGTTTTTACCTCTAAAAATGTGAATAACGATACAATTCTTGATTTATCATCTTTAAATAAAGGAATATATTTAGCCAAAATAACAGGTGAAAATATCAACTACACAGAAAAAGTAATATTAAATTAAAAAAAATGAAATCAATTTTTGTTACCGTATTTAGTCTATTCTCTTTAGTTGCATTCTCTCAGTTAACACTAAAGAAGCTTGACGGTACCGTTATAAATGATGGAGATGTGTTAACATTTAACAGCATTGAGGAACCAGCCAACTATTTAGGGTTAAAAATTTATAATAGTTTAGCTGAGGATGTTACTGTAAAAATTAAAGTAATATCGTTTCCAGCAGGTTATGGTTCTAATCTTCAATTATGTATTGACCCTATATGTGTAAACAATCTTATAGCAGGCAATTCATACCCAGGATTTGGCTCAACAATACCTGCTAATGGAGAAAATGGTAATGCTGATCATTTCAAAAACACTAATCTTGGTGATGGTGTAAGTAATTTGGATTATGTTCTTAAACTTTATAGAGTTGATGAAAATAATGTAGAAGTAGGGAATAGTGTCACTTTTACATACAGATACACACCAAACTTGAGTAATTCATCATTTGATTTGTTGTTAAATGAAGGAATTCAGCTAAAATCAACAGTTGTTAAAAACAGCCTTGAATTGAAAGCAACAAAGCCAGCAATAGCAAATATTTATGATTTGAATGGTAAGTTAATTGCGAATCATAAAATAGTTTCTGGAGATAACTCTATGGAAACTTCTAATATAGCTTCGGGATTGTATCTTCTTACAATAACAACAAATGAGGGTAAAAACATTACCGTTAAGTTTGTTAAAGAGTAAAAAACAATAATTTAAAAAACCTCTGATAACTTTTCAGAGGTTTTTTTTTATCAAAAAATTTAGCTACTACATTAGTTAGCTTTGTGTCGTTTGCATCCATAAAAAAACAATAAAAAATGAAAAAAAACATCTTCTTCTTTCTCTTTATGCTACTTGCATCACATGGTGGGGCTCAAGTAGTCTATTCAAACAATTTCGATATTAGTCTTGGAGGAACAGTTGCACATCCTACAGGAACATCTACCAATGCTGGCTGGACAAGAGTTACAACTGGAACCTATCCAACTTGTACTCCTTTTTCGGGAACTGGGATGGCTCGATTTAACTCTTATAATATTAACGTAAATAACGCTTATTCATTAACTTTTCCTGAAATAACTTTTGCTGGCGCAAATTATCGCGTTAAATTTAACATGTATAGAGACGGTGGCTATGCAGCAGAAGCAGATAATGTAAAAGTTTATTATAAACAGACTCTTACTGATACAGGCGTTTTATTGGGGACAGTTAACCGTTCGAAGTTATTGGCACCAACAGTTGAAAATGAAGGATGGTATGAATATGGACTAGATATACCAGGAACCATCACAGGGACAGGTTACATAATGCTTCTTGGTACTTCTTTTTACGGAAATAATACCTTTGTCGATAATTTATCAGTTGAACAAATCCCATCAATGGATGTTCAAATGACATCACTTGATATCAGCTCATATGCTGTAAATGGTCCAGTTACAGTAACAGGAACTATTAAGAATTTAGGGCTAAATACAATTACATCTGCTGACATTGCTTGGCAAGTAGACGGAGGAATAATGAACACACAATCATTTTCTGGTCTAAACATTGTCGCTGGTGATAGCTATACTTTTTCACATAATACTATTTGGGATGCTATACCAGGTCAACATGTGATTTCTGTATCTATTTCTAATACAAATGAAGTAGATTTAAACGATCAAAATGATGAATTGAATAAAACAATTTACATTGTAAATGAGATTTTTCCAAGAACTGTTGTTTATGAAGAAGGAACAGGAACTTGGTGCGGATGGTGTGTAAGAGGTCATGTTGGACTTAAAGATATGGCACATAACCATTCTAAAGATGAGTTTATTGGAATTGCTGTTCATAACGGAGACCCAATGGTCGTTGCTCAATACGATTCTGCAATGGCTGGATTCATCGCAGGTTACCCAAGTGGAATTATGAATAGGCTTCCGTCTGAAGTTGATCCCGACATTTCAACATTAGAGGCTAGTTTTCAATCTGAAATAGCAAGAGTTCCGCTTGCAAAAGTTAATATTCCAAATCAATCTTGGAATCCTGTAACACGTCAGATTACTTTTGATGTAGAATCAACTTTCGCATTAGATATGAATAATGCCTATTATAAGCTAGCTGCTGTGATTGTTGAAAATGGAGTAGTGGGAACAACATCAGGGTACAATCAAGCAAATTATTATTTTTCTCAAGGAATAGATATTTTTGATTGGGAAGGAATTAATTGGAGAAATTTAGGAAACCCTATACCAGCTGCCTCAATGGTCTATAATCATGTTGGACGTGCCTTATTAGGTGGGTTTACTGGTGTTGTAGATTCTGTGCCAACATCGTTAGTGTATAATACCCCTTATACATACAATTTCACTCATACTTTGCCAGTTGCTCAGAATGCCGAAAATATTGAAATTGTCGCGCTATTATTGGATGGGTCAACAGGACAGATTGTTAATGCTAAAGAAGTAGAACTTGAGACAAATTTAGCAACAGATAATTTTGCAAAATTATCTATTAGTATTTATCCAAATCCTTCAAGTGGTATACTGAAAATTAAAACAGATGAAGTTGTTTCGGTTGAACTAATTGATGTTTTAGGAAATATAGTACACTCTTTTGTCGGAGTCAATAATGATACTGTTTTGGACTTATCATCTTTAACTAAAGGAATGTATTTAATCAAAATTGTAGGAGACAATATCAATTATACAGAAAAAGTAATTTTAAAATAGTAGATTTGTAAATAAAAAATCCCCAGATGATTCTGGGGATTTTTTTTCATTTATAATGTTTTTATGCTTCGAATGGAAGAATAGAAACAAATGATTTATTGTCTTTTTTCTTTTGGAACTTAACAATACCATCTACCTTTGCATGTAGCGTGTGATCTTTACTAATGTAAACATTTTCACCTGGATTATGTTTTGAACCTCTTTGTCTTACAATGATATTTCCAGCTATTGCAGCTTGACCACCATAAATCTTAACGCCTAGACGTTTAGATTCTGATTCTCTACCATTTTTCGAACTACCGACACCTTTCTTGTGAGCCATGACGTTTTGGTTTTATGAGTTAATACTAATTAAACAGCTTTTCCACCGTTTAATTCATCTTGTAATTTTTTTAATTCATCCATTTTTCCATCAGCAGCTAATTGCGCTTGTTGAGCCCAAGTAGTTGGATCTAAATGTTGTACTTTAGAAGTCGAAGCATCTAATATTGCTTTTACTTCTTCTGCAGATGCAGCAGCCAATTTAGCAAATGTATCAATTCCAGCACCTACTAATGCTTCTGCAGCTTTAGGACCAATACCTTCAATGATTACTAAATCGTCTCCTCCTTTTTTAGAAGCTTTCGCTTTTGGAGCTTTTTCTTCTACAGTTTCAACTAATTTTTCAGCTTTTGGAGCTGCTTTTTCAGTTTTTGGAGCTGCAGTTTTTTCAGCTTTTGGAGCTTCCTCTTTTTTAGGAGCCGCTTTTTTACCTCCAGTTGCAGAAATAGATTCAATTACAATTTGAGTAAGATACTGTCTGTGACCATTTCTTTTTTTGTAACCTTTTCTTCTTTTCTTTTTGAAAATAATTACCTTGTCTCCTTTTAAGTGTTGTAACACTTTTGCTTCTACTGAAGCACCTTCTATAGCTGGGGCGCCTAAAGTTACGCTTCCATTATCATCTAATAAAAGAACTTTATCAAAAGTAACTTTTGAACCTTCTTCATTAGCTAAACGGTGAACATAAACCTTTAAGTCTTTGCTTACTTTAAATTGTTGCCCTGCTATCTCTACGATTGCGTACATAACAAATGTTTTTTATTAATTTTTAAGTCTGCAAATATACAACTAATTTGTAACGTTGCAACACATTAGAAAAAAAAATGATAAGCTTAAGAAAATCAGGCTAAAATACTGATTTTAGCATGTGCTTTTTTCAATAGAAATCAAATTACTTTGTTAAAATTTGGTAAGTATGTTTTCAATAAATAAAAAAAAGTATTTTTGATGTAACAAAAATTATTATACAAATACCTATCTTCATGGCATTTCTAATAAATATTAAATTAGGAAATCACCATAAATTATGTGTTTACAATAAAAGTAGTGATTTCATTGATAATCAAAAAACAATATCTGCATATGAACAAAATAATAATGGCTTTAAGTACAATGCTTATGACGGGAGGAACAATTACAGCACAAAAAGTAGTTTTTGAAGAGTATGATCTTGAAAACGGTTTACATGTTATCTTACACAATGATAATTCTGCACCAGTAGTTATAACTTCAGTAATGTATCATGTGGGTTCAAAAGATGAAAATCCTGAAAGAACTGGATTCGCTCACTTTTTCGAACATCTACTTTTTGAAGGAACAGCCAATATAAAACGAGGTGAATGGTTCAAAATTGTAACTTCTAATGGAGGAACAAATAACGCCAACACTTCTGATGATAGAACCTATTACTATGAAGTTTTCCCTTCTAATAATTTAGAATTAGGATTATGGATGGAATCGGAACGATTAATGCATCCAGTGATTAATCAAATAGGAGTAGATACCCAGAACGAAGTGGTGAAAGAAGAAAAACGCCTTCGTGTTGACAACCAACCTTACGGAAATTTGATTGCTGAGGTTAAGAAAAACATGTTCGTAAACCATCCATATCGTTGGACAACCATAGGTGAAATGGCTCATCTCGATGCAGCAACTTTAGAAGAATTTCAAGATTTTAATAAAAAATTCTATACTCCAAATAATGCTGTTTTAGTAGTTGCAGGACAAATAGATGTTGAGCAAACAAAAGAATGGATTAAAAAATATTTTGGACCAATTCCTAGAGGTGAAAAGTTGTCTAAAAAAACATTTACTGAAAAACCAATTTCTAAACCAATTACGGCTAGCTATGAAGATCCAAATATTCAAAAAGAAATGATCGTGGCTTCCTATAGAACACCGTCAATGAAAACAAGAGATTCAAGGGTTTTGGATATGATTTCAACTTATTTAAGTGATGGAAAAAGTTCTAAATTGTATAAAAAAATTGTAGATGACAAGAAAATGGCACTTCAAATAGGTGCATTTAATTATAGTTTGGAAGACTACGGAATGTATATCTTATATGGATTGCCTCAAGGTGAAAATACAACAAACGATTTAGTTCGCGAGATAGATGAAGAAATTGTGAAATTGCAAACAGATTTAATTTCAGAAACAGATTTTCAAAAATTGCAAAATAAAAACGAAAATAATTATATTAATAGTAATGCCTCGATCGAAGGGATTGCTAGTAATTTAGCAACATATTATTTGTTATATGGTGATGTTAACCTTATCAATACCGAGATAGAAATGTATCGTTCCATTACACGCGAAGAAATTCGTGAAGTAGCCAAAAAATACCTAAATCCAAACCAAAGGTTGCTCTTGAACTACATCCCAACCAAAGAAAAAGCTAAAAACTAGAAATATAACATCATGAAAAAAGCAGTAATTATAGTTACAAGCTTGTTTTTTACACTCATTATGCAAGCACAAGATAGAACACAGCCAAAACCGGGACCAGCTCCAAAAATTAACATTAATAAACCACAAACGTTTAAGTTACAAAACGGCTTAACTGTTATGGTAGTTGAAAATCACAAATTACCAAGAGTTTCATATAACCTTTCAATAGATAATGCGCCTTATGCTGAAGGGAACAAGAAAGGGGTTGATGATTTAACAACCCGTCTGATTGGTAATGGAACATTAAAAACACCAAAAGACAAATTTAATGAAGAGATCGATTTTCTTGGAGCAGAAATTAACTTTCGTTCTTCAGGTGCCTCTGCAAGCGGATTGTCAAAGTATGCCAAACGAATTTTAGAGTTAATGGCGGAAGGTTCATTGAACCCAAACTTTACACAAGAAGAACTCGATAAAGAAAAAGAAAAATTTATCGAAGCTTTAAAGACAGATGAGAAAAATGTTGCAGCTGTTGCAAATAGAGTTGAAAATGTTTTGGCATTCGGTCTAAATCATCCAAATGGCGAATATGTTTCTGAACAAACCATCAAAAATGTGACTTTAGATGATGTTAAGTTTAATTACAATTCGTATTTCGTTCCTGAAAATGCCTATTTAGTTATAATTGGCGATGTGAAATTTAAAGAAATTAAAGCCTTAGTTGAAAATTTATTCAGCTCATGGGCAAAAGCAACAGCTCCAAAACTAACATATTCGGATCCTAAGAATGTGCAATTTACGCAAATTAATTTTGTAGATATGCCAAATGCTGTACAGTCAGAGATTTCGGTTGTAAATACTACTAATTTGAAATTGTCAGACGCAGATTATTTTCCAGTTATTGTAATGAACCAAGTATTAGGAGGTGATTTTAACAGTTACCTTAATATGAATCTAAGAGAAGCGCATGGTTGGACCTATGGTGCACGTTCTAGTATTGGTTCAAATAAATATAGTGCAGTCAAATTCAAAGCTAATTCCCAAGTAAGAAATGCTGTAACAGATAGTGCTGTTGTAGAATTTTTAAAAGAAATAAAAAGAATCAGAACAGAATTAGTTGATGCCGAAAATTTGAAAAATGTAAAAGCAGGTTATGTTGGAAAATTTGTAATGCAAATAGAAAAACCACAAACCATAGCACAATATGCATTGAATATTCAAAAAGAGGGTTTGCCAACCGATTTTTATGAAAATTATATTAAAAACATTAATGCAGTAACAGCAGAAGATGTCATGAGGGTTGCCAATAAATATATTCAAGCTGATAATTTAAGAGTAATAATTACTGGTAAAGCATCTGAAACACTGTTGGCACTTGAAAAACTTAAAATTCCAATATTCTTTTTCGATAAATATGGAAATACTGTCAAAAAACCAGTTGTGGCACAACCAATACCAGAAGGTGTGACTCCAAAAATGATTTTTGAAAATTATCTAAAAGCGGTTGGTGGCGAAAAGGCAATTGACAAAGTAAAAACAGTTTTAACACTAGCAAAAGGAAGCATTCAAGGCAACGAACTCGAAATGATTACAAAAGCAACTTCATCTAATAAATTTTCAACCGAATTAAAAGGAATGGGAATGACCTTAATGAAACAAGTTGTAAATGAAAAAGAAGGTTACATGATGGCTCAAGGTCAGAAAAAACAAATCGAAGGGCAAGATTTAAAAGAAATGCAAAATCAAGCTCATCCCTTTTTTGAAGTAAATATGATGAAAAACCCAAAAGCAAAACTAGTAGCGGTAGAATCTATAAACGGAAACGATGCTTATGCGGTCCAAGTAGAAAAAACGACCTTGTATTATGATGTAAAATCAGGCTACAGAGTTTGTGCCAAAACGGAAAGCGAAACAAATGGACAAAAAAACACTCAGGTTATCTATTACGATAATTACATAAATATTAAAGGATTAAATTTTCCATACACTATGAAAATGGAAATGCAAGGTCAAGAACTAGAGTTTACTACAACCGATATAAAAATCAATGAAGGTGTTCAAGACAGTGATTTTCAATAAAAGCTAAAAACAATCTATACTTTATACATATTCGAAAGACTGTCATTTGTGATAGTCTTTTTTGTTTTTTGAACCATTTCATTACCACTTTATTAACTCTCTTTTGATTCAAAAGAATTATTTAAAAAAAACTTGTAAAATAATCTTTTCCAGCTATTTGGATTTATAAATATAATTTGTACTTTTGCAACCCCTTTATTGGGATGGAATGTTTAATTAAAATAAATTATTGTGAACGCATTAAGCTACAAAACAGTATCAGCAAGCAAAGCAACCGTATCCAAAGAATGGATTGTGGTAGACGCTGACGGTCACAACTTGGGCCGTTTGGCTTCCAAAGTCGCTATGATTTTGAGAGGTAAGTACAAGCCAAGTTACACGCCACATGTGGATTGTGGTGATAACGTAATTGTTATCAACTCAGAAAAAATTAACCTTACAGGTACAAAAATGGATGACAAAATTTACATGCGTCATACAGGTTACCCAGGAGGACAAAGAACTTTAACTGCTAAAGTTTTGCAATCAAAAAATCCAGCAGCTTTAGTAGAAAAAGCAGTAAAAGGAATGTTGCCTAAAAACAAATTAGGAGCTGAACTTTTTAGAAATTTAAATGTTGTAGTAGGTTCTGAGCACAAACATGCAGCTCAAAAACCTAAAACAGTTAACCTAAACGATCTTAAGTAATGGGAGTTATTCACAAAATCGGTAGAAGAAAAACCGCAGTTGCACGTGTATATGTTTCTGAAGGAACAGGAAAAATCACTGTAAACAAAAGAGAGTTCGCAAATTACTTCCCAACAGCTACTTTACAATATAAAGTGTTGCAACCTATGTCAATGACAGAAAATGTAAACAACTTTGATGTAAAAGTTAATGTATATGGAGGTGGTTCAACTGGTCAAGCAGAAGCTGTAAGAATGGCATTAGCTCGCGCAATGTGCGAAGTTGGTGAAGGGAACAGAGCAATCTTGAAGCCAGAGGGATTGTTAACTAGAGATCCAAGAATGGTTGAACGTAAAAAAATTCGGTCAGAAAAAAGCTCGTAAGAGATTTCAATTCTCTAAACGTTAATATTGCCCGTCTTGTACATTGGTTCAGGACTCAATTAAAATTAATTTCAAAAACAATGTTGTTGTTGTCTCGATGCGTCGAGAAATTAGTTTAGCATCTAAATGGGTTATAAAAGTTGAAAGTGTAGGACTAACGTTTTTTAAAAACAAAGACCACATACTATTAAAACTTATAAAAAACACATTGCTAATTCAACAGAACGTAAACTAAGAAAAAATGTCAAACAAAGTAGAAGTAAAAGAATTACTAGAAGCAGGTGTTCACTTCGGACACATGACTAGAAAATGGGACCCAAATATGGCTCCTTATATCTATATGGAACGTAATGGTATCCACATTATCAATCTATATAAAACCGCAGCAAAAATTGAAGAAGCAAATGAAGCTTTGAAAAAAATCGCTGCATCAGGTAGAAAAATCTTGTTCGTTGCTACCAAAAAACAAGCCAAAGATATCGTTGCCGAAAAAGCAAAAGCAGCTAACATGCCATACATCACAGAAAGATGGCCTGGTGGAATGTTAACCAACTTTGTAACTATCAGAAAAGCGGTTAAAAAAATGTCTTCAATTGATAAAATGAAGAAAGATGGTACTTTCATGACTTTGTCAAAAAAAGAGCGTTTACAAGTAGATCGTCTTCGTGCTAAATTAGAAAAAAACTTAGGTTCAATCGCAGACATGTCTCGTCTTCCAGCGGCTTTGTTTGTGGTAGATATCAAAGCAGAGCACATCGCAATAAAAGAAGCTCAAAAATTAAACATTCCAGTTTTTGCAATGGTTGATACTAACTCAGACCCACGTGAGGTTGATTATGTAATTCCTGCAAATGATGACGCTTCAAAATCAATTGATAAAATTTTATCTTTAGTTACTGCGGCTGTTATTGATGGTCTTGCAAACAGAAATTCTGATGCAACTCCAGAAGAAGCTGCCGAAGTTAGTGAAGAAATAGAAGAAGTTATAGCGGAAGCTACTGCAGAAGAAGTTTCTGAAACTAAAACTGAAGAGTAAAACAAAATAATTACGAATTATGAATTACGAATTATGTTTTACACGTAATTCATAATTTGTAATTCGTAATTTAATTTTAAAAACATTTAATATAAAACAATATGGCAACAATTACTGCTGCAGACGTAAATAAATTAAGAACAGCTACAGGTGCAGGAATGATGGACTGCAAAAAAGCACTTGTCGAAGCAGATGGAGATTTTGATTTAGCAATTGAAAATCTTCGTAAAAAAGGACAAAAAGTAGCAGCTAACAGATCTGATAGAGAATCTACCGAAGGTGCTGTTATAGCTGTTGTGAATGATGCAAAAACAGAAGGTGTTGTAGTTTCTCTTAACTGTGAAACTGACTTCGTAGGTAAAAATGAAGGTTTTGTGAAACTAGCTACAGATTTAGCTAATCTTGCTTTAAACTTTAAAGATAAAGAATCGTTCTTAGCAGCTGATTTCAATGGAATTACTGTTGCTGAAAAATTAATTGAGCAAACAGGTGTAATCGGTGAAAAAATCGAAATCGGTTCTTTTGAAAGATTAGAAGGAACTTTCGTTGGTTCATATATCCATGCAGGTAACAAAATTGCAACTTTAGTTTCTCTTTCTGCTAATGTAGCTGGAGCAGACGAAGTAGCTAGAAACGTAGCAATGCAAGCAGCTGCAATGTCACCAATCGCATTAAACGAAGATGGTGTTGATTCTGAAACTATTGCCAAAGAAATCGAAATTGCAAAAGATTTATTACGTCAAGAAGGAAAACCAGAAGCTATGCTTGATAGTATCGCTAAAGGAAAATTACAACGTTTCTTCAAAGACAATACATTAGTAAACCAAGACTATATTAAAGATGGTAAATTGAGTGTTGCTCAATACGTTCAGTCTTTAGATAAAAATCTTGTAGTTACAGGTTTCAAAAGAGCTGCTTTAGGATAATATTTCTAAAGAAAACAATAAAAAAAGGATGTTTGATTTTTCAAACATCCTTTTTTTATTGTAAAATAGTTTATGTTTTTATTTAAAGTATTAATTCTATAAAGTGATTATTTCTATATAGTTGTTAGAATTTTACTAGTACCTCCTAGAATTTTATAAGAATATTGGTTAGCTCTTTTTTTGTGTAAAATATACATGAAATCAGGGAGTTAAAAATACTTGTTTATAGGTATTTGATAGCCCTAGAAATAAATGTAATTTTGAAATGGTAAGAGTTAGCGTTTACGAATTTATGATTCACAATTTTATGATAATCTAATCATGTTGATTGAAATTATCCAATCAACTTTTTCATTGTCTGATTATGTAATTCATTTAATCAAGGAAGGAATATTAGTAGCATTAAAAATTTTTGGATGAAGTCTGTACATGTAAAAAAGCAAATAAAACAAATAATATTATCTGGGAAGAATAATTTTCATTTCAAATAATCGGATTCATTTTATTCTTCTTTGCCCCTATATAAATAGTATTAATTTATTGTTTGTGTCGTTCTACGTTGTTTAAATAGTGAAATGATTCCAGTACACATATCTATTGATTTTCTCTCAGTATTTTTAAAACCAAACATAGTTTATGCCAAAAGTGATATTAAAATATTTAACTCTTACTAATTTTTCATATTTTATAAAAGACTTTATAATTAATTATGAATCACATCCTAATTATCCTAGTTTATATGCTATTACAGATTCTCTTTCCTTAATAGGAATTGAAAATTTAGCGGCTAAAGTTTCTAATGAGCATTTTTTTGAAATACCAATGACCTTTTTAAGTTACTTAAATGATGAGTTAGTTTTAGTGGAAAGAAAGGAAAATGAAGTTCTTGTATCTAGTGAAGATAATAAACAAGTGTCATTTACTTTTGTTGATTTTTTCGAAATATGGGATGGAATTATTTTAGTTGTAGAAGAGAATAATACACAAAAAGTGTTTCAAAATAATACCATTAGTGTTTTTACAAAATATTCTCTCTTATTAGGATGTTTATTAGTTGTATATTTTTTAAAAAATCATGAGACATTCCAAATATTCTCTTTTTTAGGCTTCATATTGTCCTTAATAGGTTTTATAATCGCCTTATTTATAATTGATGAGAAGTATGGAACAAATGAAAATCAAATAACTTCAAAAATATGTTCTTTTGCCGAGAATGTTTCTTGTAGTAAGGTCATTAAAACCAAAAGTGCATTATCAAAATGGTTCGATTTTTCTGATTTACCAATAATCTTTTTTGTGAGTGCTATAATTTCACAACTATTAATTGTGAAATCACTTTTTACGATTAGTGTATTATGTATGATGTCCATGCCTTTGGTTGTCTATTCTATATGGTTACAAAAGATTGAAATAAAAAAATGGTGTGCCTTATGTCTTACTGTTTCAGGGATTTTACTATTACTATCAATTATCGGATTGTATATTCAGAGAGATTTTTCGTTTAAAATACTACTCGACTTTTTTGTAATAAGTAGCATAGTATTGATGGTTTGGTTTATTATAAAACGCAATTTGAGTAATAATGTTCTTCTTACTTCTGAAAATCTTGATTTGAAAAAATTCAAACGAGACCCAGAAATATTTAAATCTGTGTTGAAAGAAGTTTCAAACTATACGACAGTTGATTCATTTAATAAAATTTTAATTGGAACTAAAGATGCATCAATACATTTAACATTAATATTGAGTCCTAGTTGTAGTTATTGTTATACGGTATATGAGGAAGGTTTAGAAATAATTAAACAGTTAGAAGATAAAATTAGCATTTCAATTTTGTTTAATGTTAATCCTTATAATCAACAAAACCAATATCTTAAAGTTGTGTTCACAATGCTTTTTATTAATAAAACAGAACCATCTAGAATTTTGGAAACCTTAAATGATTGGTATATAGAAAGACTGTCGTTAGAAAACTGGTTAGCCAAGTGGCATATTAATAATGATTTTAAAAATGAAAAGTTCGATTTAGAACATCAATACAATTGGTGTCAAGAAAACAATTTCAATTTTACACCAGTGAAACTTCTAAATGATACCATCTATCCAATTCAATACAAGGTGCTAGATTTAAAATACTTTATTTCTGAAATTGAAGATATTTCAGAAATTGATTAACAA
>CAZLEU010000042.1:3809-22141 GCA_964558625.1 uncultured Flavobacterium sp. | reverse complement strand
TATTTACACTGCCGCCTGAACATTGTGTTACATTTATAACATGGAGTCCTTTCTTGATGGCTTTTTTCAGAATTTGAATAAACCAGTCTTCTGTTGGAGCATTACCTGAACCATAAGTTTCAAGGACAATTCCTTTTAAATTGGGTGTATCTATAATAGAATGTAAGATGTTTTCGTTAATACCAGGAAACATCTTTATTACTACAACATTGTCATCCAGTTTTTTGTGAACTACAAATTTTTTGGAAGATTTGGGCAACAATAAACCTGAATTTACTTTCAAATGCACTCCAGATTCTACCAATTCGGTATAATTTGGTGATGTAAAAGCGTTGAAATGTTCAGCATTTATCTTAGTGGTTCGGTTACCACGGTATAATTTATATTCAAAGTAAAGACAAACTTCTTGAATGACAGGTTTTCCTTTTTGTTGTAAAGAAGCAATTTGGATTGCCGTTATTAAATTTTCTTTGGCATCGGTTCTCAAATCACCAATAGGTAGTTGTGAACCAGTAAATACAACAGGTTTGCTCAAGTTTTCAAGCATAAAACTCAATGCCGATGCCGAATAGGACATTGTATCAGAGCCATGTAAAACGACAAAACCATCATATTTAGAATAATTTTCTTCAATTATTGAAGCCATTTTAACCCATTTTTCTGGATTCATGTTGGATGAATCTATTGGTTTTTCAAACGAAATGGTTTCGATAGCACAGTCTAACTGCTTTATTTCTGGAATTTTCTGAAGTAATTTTTTAAAATTGAAAGCTTTCAAAGCACCAGTTTCAAAATCTTTCATCATACCAATTGTTCCACCAGTATAAATTAGCAATATGTTTGGTTTAGTGTGCATTTTCGTATTTAGACTTATTTACAACAGGATTTGCATACATGTTCAAGAAACTTTCTACCATTATTTCATTTGAAATATCAATCTTCATTTCCAATCTTCTTTCAAATAATGATTTCTCGTTTTCGGTATAATGATTACTATACATATTGGTTTTATATAACAAATCGTAGGCAATATAATTAGTCGGCCACAATTTATAGGATTGCAAAATAGAATCATCAATAGTTTGTGCTAATGCTTGAATTTGTTTGTTTGTATTGTCGTTTTCAGTTGCAATTAAATCTAATTCGTTATCTAAAACATTGCCAACATGGATGTGGATACGTTTTTTTTGCCCAATAATTCCGCTTAACAAGTTAACAAAGTCTTCATTTTTTTCTTTTACATAGATTTCATCTTTTGCTTCAGCCATTAATTGTGGCATTTTTAATGCATCTGTCGGATCATATTCATATGAAATAGAAACAGGAACCACTTTTAATTTTTTAAAATACTGCATTAAATCTTTTTCATCAGAGCCCATTCCGAGCATTTTTAAAACACCCGAATGTGTTGCATCATTTCCATCTTTGGTTCTTCCTTCTCGTTGAGCAATCCATACCGAACGGTTTTCGCGTAACAATAATCGTCCAATGTATTCGGACATGAGTTTTGAACTTTGTAGCAACTCTCTTGGAGATAAACCTCTTTGAACTAAAAAATTTCGATTCAATTTTGCCAGTGTATTCATGAAATCTCTTTTTACAAGATTATCACCAATAGCAGATGCGGTCATTACCAAACCATAATCAAACAAACAAGTGTTTAGCAAAGAAGTGTCTAAAATAATATCGCGATGATTTGAAATAAAAAGATATGAAGTATTTTTTTCTAATTTTTCAAAACCAGAAGTTGATAAGCCTTCAGACGATTTTTGCAATACTTTTTGAATAGCTTGGTAAATAAAATTACACTGAAAATCACGAATGGAATGTGTTTTACGTAATTGCTCTTTCCAAACATCATCGGCTACATCGGGGAATGTAAAATTCATTATTGCCTTAAGCATCGGATGATTGAGTGAGGCGCAAATAGCTGCATTTACTTCGGCATCATAAAACGGGCGAATAGAATCGAATTTCTGCATTTTGATATAAATTAATAGAACAAAAGAACAAAAATTTTCTCAATTATTGCTTAAATAAATCATTAAATCCCAAAAACCACTTTTGAATTTTCAGTTGTAATTTGAGCAATTTCTTCAATAGAAAGAGTATAGATTTCTGCTAATTTCTGTGCAACAAGAGTCACATAGCTACTTTCATTGCGTTTGCCACGATAAGGAACAGGTGCTAGGTAAGGAGAATCGGTTTCGAGGACAATATGTTTTAAGTCAATTTGATTTAAAAACTGATCAATTTTTCCATTTTTGAAAGTTGCTACACCGCCAATTCCAAGCTTCATTCCTAGTGAAATGGCTTTTTCTGCTTGAGTTAAGTCGCCTGTAAAACAATGAAAAATACCAAATAAATCGCTTGATTTTTCGCTTTCTAAAACCTCAAAAGTTTCATCAAAAGCATCACGGCAATGAATGTTGATACCCAAATTATATTTTTTAGCCAATTGTATTTGATGTTGAAAAGCGTATTGTTGTTGTTTTAAAAACGTTTTGTCCCAAAACAAGTCAATGCCGATTTCTCCGATTGCTTGGAACTTCCTTTTAGACAACTCAGTTTCTACATGGGCTAATTCTTCGAGATAATTTTCTTTTACATAAGTTGGATGCAAACCCATCATTAAGAAAATGTTTTCTGGAAATTGACTTTCTAAATCATACATTTTTTGTGTATAGTTAGAATCAATTGAAGGAATAAAAAATCTTAAAACACCAGCATCAATGGCTCTTTGAATCATTTCATCTCTGTCTTGGTCAAATTCTTCAGAATAAAGATGTGTGTGTGTATCGGTAAAAATCATTGTTGTTTATTTGTTGCAAAAGTACAACTAATCCAATTCATCTAATAATTTTTTAGCCTTGTCATAATCTTCTGCATCTTCAGGAATCTGTTTTAAGAATTCTTTAGTTTCTTCATATTTCTTTTGCTTCAAGCATGACAAAGCCAAATACCAAATCGATTTGTCTTTATAGATTGAAGTACCCGATTTGAGCGAATTAAAAATAGCTTCACTTTCGGTAAATTTATCAGTTTCTAGTAACGAGATGGCGTAATAAAACTCAATCTCAGGTTTTTTATATGATTTTAAAATAATTTCAAAATTAATTATTGCTTCGGGATAATTCTTAACATTAAAGGCATCTTGTGCCAATTTCAAATTTTTAATAATATCCCCACGTTCAGTAAAATAAGCATCTTCATGTTGGTTAAAATCGTTATAATTTGGCATGCTATTTTGCATCATGAACCAAGTTCCAATAATCAAAACTATTGATGCAGCAATGGCATAATAATAAGGTTTAAATTGAATTGTTTTTCTTTGATTTTCAGTAGCAACCGAATTCTCAAAATGTGATTTAGAAATGGTTTCCAAATTCTTTTTAAAATCTATCGTTTTTGAGTCAAATTTAGTTTCTAAATAATTTGTCCAATTTTGATAAATTCTAAACTTTTCTCGAATAGAAACATCGTTTTGAAGTTGATTTTCAAAGTCAATTTTTTCTTTTTCACTCAACTGATTGGTGAGATAATTTTCGAATACTATATAAAGTTCCTCGTTCATGATATTAGTAATTAATAGATTTGTATCTAGCAGATTGTTGAATCATTTCGGTCAATTGGCCTATGCAAATTGATTTTTTCTTACGTACATAACCATACGTTACATTCAATTTTTCGGCAACTTCCTCCATTGTTTTGATTGCAAAACTTAGTTTGAGTACTTCTTGACATTTTTCTCCTAGTTTTTGAAACATCTCGTCAAATAGTGACTGTTTTTTATCAAAAACTTCGGTTTGGAATGTCATTTCTTGTACCGATTCATCAGTAGATACATTTTCATCTTGTAATGTTACCTCTTTATTGGAGGATTTTTTCAATTCGTTAAGCCACCTTCTTTTACAAAGCAGAAAAAAATAGGCGTCAAATGGACATGTTAATTGTAAAGCATTTGTTTTTGCCTGATTATAAATAGTAATCAAAACCTCCTGAATGATGTCTTGTGCGTCATTATCATTTCCACTATTAGTTCGGATATAGTTTTTGACTTTAGGTACAAATTTTTTGTAAATACTATCAATAATACTCGAATTGTTCTGTAACAATCCGTCAATATAAAGTTGATCTGGATGTGCATTTTTTTCTGACATAACTACTTTATTTAATGGCTAATGTAAAAAAAATAAAATTAATGGGTAACAAATGGGAACGTTGATTTATATAAGGGTGTAATCAATCTTTAAATGTGTTACAGATGTCAAATGAAAAAATTTGAATAGGGGTAACAAATAATAACTGGAATTGATATAACAATAGAAATCAAAATTAATAACAATTAAAAAATTAGAAATCATGAGAACAAATTTAAAAAACATCGGATTAGTAGTAATGGCAACTTTAACATTTGCAAGTTGTAACAATGATGACGACAATCAAGTTATTGAAACACCAAAAATTCCAACCGCAGCAGCTTTTGGAGGATTGAGAGAAGATGCACTCGATGCCATAAAACAAGAATTCACAATAACTGCCGAAAACGGACTAACAACATTAACATCGGCAAAAGGAGTAGAGATTAATATAAATGGAGCTTGTTTAACCAAAAACGGAAATCCAGTTACAGGTGTCGTAGATATTGATTTTATCGAAGTATTTGATGGTGGGACAATGCTAGTAACCGACAAAACTACAATGGGTCAACAACCAGATGGAAATATGGCACTCATTATTTCTGGAGGAGAATTTTTTATAGAAGCAACACAAGCAGGTGTTCCTTTGGCCATAACATGTCCGATGCAATTGAAAATCCCAGCCAATTTAACAGGTGGACTAGAAACAGGAATGGTGCTATGGAATGGAACAATTGATGAAGATGGAAATCTTGACTGGAAAAGACAAGACCAAAATCCTGCAGGTCAAGCTGGTGTCTTTGGTGAAGGAACGGGTGCAAGTGCTGCTTATTATGCCTTTGTAAGTGAGTTTGGTTGGACAAATGTTGATAAATTTTATAGCGATCCGAGACCCAAAACTACTATTCAAGCTACAGCACCAAATGGATACGATTTTCAAAACAGTGCCATCTATTTACATTATGACGGAGAAGGCAGTGCCCTGGCAAAACTAGATACTTATAATGCAGGAGTATTTAGCGAACATTATGGACAAATTCCAATCGGACTTGCTTGCCATATCATATTTGTAACAGAAGATAACGGGAACTGGAGATATGCAATAAAACCTGCGACTATAACAGCTGGAGCAACTTATAACTTCACTCTGGCAGAAACAACAGTAGGAACCGAAGCTCAAATGAAAGCAGCTATAAATGCTTTGCCATAAAATAAGATAAATTTGATTTGTTAGGTTAGTTTTGTTAGAAAAGCGGTGAAGAAATTCATCGCTTTTTTTATGTAAAATATTGAAAATTAGAAAAATATAGTTAAACAACGGTAGCAATTACCGTTTTTGAACCCGAGATAAAGTAAAAAGATAAGCACAATTTTGTATCACTAAAACGGCGCAACCCGAAAAGCCAGACAAAGAGTAGGGAAAATCAAAAACTATTTTACTATGAAAAAATTAAACTTTCTAGCAACTGTTTTATTAATTGCAGTATCAACAGGAGCGTTTGCTCAATTTACAAATTATTCACCCTCAAATATTGGCACTCCAACAGGAATTGATTATGTGTTTGATGTTGTAGGAAACCCAACCTTTAATAGATTAGGTCACTTACAAAGTGGAACTTATGGTGATCCTAGCTCACAATGGGCGGCAATTGGAGTTCCTAATTTGAATTTTTCTCCTTCTAACAATAATTATTATGGTTTTTTTTCCAACTGGCAAACAGATAGAGCATTTTTTGGTTTAAGAAGAGATGGTGTTTTTAATAACTCAAATGCAATGATAGCTTTTGGAGATAATCACGACAATGACCCAGTGCCTAATCGATTGATTTTTCAATTTGACTCTTGGATTCCAAGTTTTTCAAAAGAAATAGGCACCATGTTAGCTAATGGCAATGTAGGTTTTGGTACGTCAACTCCAATTCATAAAATGCATGTGAATGATGGGGCCTTATTATTATCTGGAGCTGTAGCAGGTTTTGGAGGTCCCCAATTACTATTTAGCGATAATGTAACTACCCATCCTAATGGTCGTTGGGGAATTGAATACATTACTGCTACTTCATCAAGACCAAGTATGGGTGGATTAAATTTTTGGACACCTTTTAATCCTATTGGACCTAGTGGAACAGCAGGAAACTATTCATTATTCTTAAAAGATGATGGAAAAATAGGCATGGGAGCAACTGACGATTCTAGCGATTCTAATTTTTGCGCTTCGGCATTACCAAATGGATACAGATTGTATGTAAATGGAGGAATTTTAACTACTAAAGTCAAAGTTGCAAATTATTGTTCTTTATCATGGGCTGATTATGTTTTTGCAAATGATTACAATTTAACACCACTTTCTGAAGTTGAATCTTTTATCAAAGAAAACAAACATTTACCTAATATTCCTTCGGCTACTGAACTTGAAAAAGAAGGTTTAGATTTAGGAGTAATGCAATCACTTCAAATGGCAAAAATTGAAGAACTGACTTTGTATATAATTGAAATGAAAAAAGAAATTGAAACTTTGAAAAAAGATCAATTAAAAAACTAAACTTATGAAAAAGATAGTATCAATAATCATGTTTTTAATGATTACAAAATCAATCGCTTGCCCGACCTTTTATTTTCATATTAATTTTACTGGAACAAGAACTTTTCATATTGAAAACATGAGCAATCCATCAAATTATATTGATGTGACAGGAACTAATAGTATAGATGCATGGAATTTTAATACAGGATTGGCTCAGCCTTGTGGAATGACTTTTGGATCTGATATTTGTTATAGTATTTATGAAATAACAGCACATTTAACAGGTGATGAAAAAATTGCAGTACAATTTAATGGTACAAATCCAAATCATTTAACCTTAGACTATGATGGATTAAGTAGAACATTTTCAGTTTCAAACCCAGGAAATGTGTCTGCCTACACATTAAGTTGGGGTAATGATACTGATAATCCACCAATTTGCTCGAGCACAAGTTGTCATTATGACTATTTTATTTTGGATAATTACTTATTTCAGTTTGACGGTATTCCACAAACTCCACCCACTATTCTTCCTACAGGATTTACAAATTCATATACAAACTCAGAAACGTATATTTATATTGCAAATACTTCAATCCCTTCAGGTTCAGATGTTACATTAGATGCGAATCCGCTAACAGATGGTTATGTATTAATGGATGTAGGTTTTGAGACCCAATCAAATTCAATTTTTCTAGCAATTGTTGTCACACCATGTTCACTTCTGGCTAATGAAGAATTCGTTGGCTCAAAATCATTTATTGTTTATCCAAATCCAGTAACTTCTATATTGAATATTGAATCTTCATCTATAATTAAGTCAATTTCGATTACGGATGTTAATGGCAGAATTATTTTGCAAAACGAAAATGATTCAGAAGCAATGACTGTAAACACAGAAATGTTATCTTCAGGAATATATCTTTTGAAAGTAACAACTGATTCAGGAATTTCAATTGAAAAAATCGTAAAAAAATAAGTTTGTTTAGTTAGTTTTGTTTGAAAAGCGGTGAAATTAGTTCATCGCTTTTTTTATTCAAACCCATTTTTAAGAGCAAAAACAGCTAATCCGACTCTGGTTTTTAATTCCAGTTTTTCAAATAAAGAATCTCGATAACTTTCTACTGTTCTTGGACTACAGATCATTTTTTCGGCTATTTCTTTATAACTCATTTCGGTAATGGTGTATTTTAGAAACTCCCTTTCTCTTTCGGTAAGTTTTATGGTCTCTGGAGTACTGCTCTTTTCTCCTAAACTAGTAAAAACAATTTTTGAGGCCCAATCAGGATAATAATAACCATCGTTAAGCAATCTGTTTAATGCTTTTTCTAATTCTGCTGGATGAGCATTTTTTAGCAGATAACCGTTGGAACCGCTTTTAATCATTTTAATAACACTTTTATCATCATTCTGCATGCTCAAAGTCATGATTAATACTTCAGGATGATTTTCTTTTAGCCATTTGGCCGTTTCAAAACCATCCATAATAGGCATACTTACATCAAGTAAAACAATAGTTGGAATTATTTTTTTTAATTTAATTTTTTCTTGCAATTCTTTACCATTTTCACATTCGTAAAGAACTTCAAAGTTCTCAAAATTCTCAATAATTCCTTTCAGTGCTTGAGCAATTAAGATATGATCGTCTACTATTACAATCGTTTTTTTCATATGTTATAAAGGTAAAGCGATTACTAATTTTGTGCCTTCATTTGAACTTTTCATTTCAAACATTCCACCTAGCATTTCAGTTCTTTTTTTCATGTTTGAAAGTCCTATTCCTGTAGCATATATTTTTGAAACATCAAACCCAATTCCATCATCCGTTAGACTTAGCGTGACTCTGTTTTCAACTTCTTTCAAATGAATTGTTATCAAATCACATTGCGAATGCTTAATACTGTTTTGAATAAATTCTTGAGTAATTCTAACCAAAATGGCTTTTAATTCATAAGGTAAAACTATTTTTTTGTTTGTACAAATGAAATTGCTTTTACAAATTTTAAGTTCATTAACCTTATTACATTCAGTATTTAATAATTTGTGTATTGTATTGGTTTCAATAGCATTGTCGGTTAATGATTTTGACAATTCTCTTAACTCTTCGAGCGATTGATTAATTATAGCACTAATATTTTCAATATTGTCTTTTATGTTTGGAGCCTTATTTTCAAAAACTAATTGTTGTGTATATAAGCTGGCAAGCGTTAGCTTTTGTCCAATATTATCATGAATTTCTCTTCCAATATGATGCATGGTTTGTTGCTGAATCTCAACTTGTGTAGCGAGTAATTCTTTATGATGTTCCTCTTTTTGATGAAGCAGTACAGCGTTATGTTCTTTCTTTTTTAATTTATATTGACGAATAAAAATAACAATCCCTGCAATGAATAAAACAAAAAACAAATTAAAAAAGATAATGGTAATTATAATTTCGGCTTTCCCCATATAAATGATGCTGCAAATAATAAATACATAATACAGTTAGAAATTAAAAAATAAAGATAGTAATAATTCCAAATAGCAGGATCTTTCAAAATCAAATTGTATAATCCAAAGAAAGGTAAAGTGCCAACATAAAACAGCATTACGCCAAAGTTAACATAAAACATTTTGTTTTTTTTAAACTCTAAAATATCATCATTTTGTATTTGTTTCCTGAATTCTAAAAAGACTAAGATCATTAAAAGTAATGTTGCGACAATATAATTGAAGGAATAAATAACTTTTAGTTTTTCAAAGTATAATTCAATAGGAATAAATGATAAGACGTAAATACTACTAAAAATTACAAATAACTCTTTGCTTTTTAATGACTTTAGAGCGTATAACCAATATAAAAAAATGAATTGAATGGGTAAGCCCCAATACGCATAAAAATGTTGTTTTTTAATGTTAAAATAAGGCAATAAGCGTATTAACAATGTGTCGTTTATGAAAGTTAAAATTAAATATAAAGCAAACCATTTCCAATAAGAATTTTTATTTCTGCCAATGTAAATTATACCTGTACAAGCCGAAAAGAATTCTAGAATATTTAGTAGCAGACTTAATTTTGGAAATTCATTATACATATATCTACGTATTAAAAACCTTCTACACCAGGATCGGCTGGAGGAATTAAGTTCCCATGATTTCTTGCCATAATATCACTAGATGAGGCTGTTGCAAGCGCCATAGGCTTGTATTTTGGAGATTGATAAGGCTCAACCTGATTTTCTCCTTCATTTGTGTTTTCTCCTTTTCTTGTAATAGTAGACACAAAACCATTATATGTTGTTACATCAAGAGGATTAAAGTCTACATCGCCATTTAAATCTTTATTAAATATTGTAGGAATCATAATCAGAGTATGTCGAGTAGCATATTGTTTTTTTAATGGGTCAGTCGCCATAAATGCAATATCTTTATTGTAAGGGTTTGTAAACTCAGAAAGTTTAGGGTATGCAGCATAATATATTCTTAATCCTAGTTTGTTATCTGTTATGGTACTGTTTTTAATTACATTTCTTTCAATATGATATATGAATTTTTTAATAGTATCTAAATCAAACCAAATAGAATGAGCATCTGGTCCCAAACTATCTCTACTATTATTAATTGCTACATATTGATTACTTCTATATTGATTAATCATATCTCTAACTAGACTAGTCGTTAAAGTACTAGGTCTTTCATGATCATAATCAGTACATATAGACGTTCCTTCAGTTGTAAATGAATTATAAAGTAAAGAGCAAGCAAGTGCTATAAATAGCACAGCGATAATTAGTTTTTGTTTTGAATCTGTTGTCATAATGAAAAAGTTTAAAGTTATTAAAGATATTAAATTATTAAACAAATAAAATTATTATTGAACATTATTATTTCAGTCCATCCACTATTTCTATATCCGTTAAATAACGGTATTATTTTTAGTTTAATCTTCGACATTGTTTTTAGTTTATCACTCATCAATTGATTATGAGTTAGTTCAGAGATTTGTAATGTTGTTTAATGCATTATATAACGAGTCATAACAGGGATGCCGAAAACTGAATAAATAGAGTAGGTATAAACATAAAATATAGAAATTATGATTTTAAGAAACTATTTAAGAATTGTCATCATTATTATTATAGTAATAGGAGGTATAATAATCATTATTGCTCCCCCAATTCCTGAACCTATTTGCATTGTTTGTGGAAAAGGAATGTTAAAATTACTAGGTTTAGCACAAGTTGCATTAGGTGCGATTGGATTAGGTATTGAGAATAAGTTGAATAATTCTAAGTTGAGATAAAAAAGTAACTGCAAATCCTTATCCAAAAATAAGGGTTTGCAAAAAACAAAAAAAAATGAAAACAAAAAGTATATTATTATTAGCTATTATCTGTTATTTTATTTCATGTAAACCCAAACAAAAAGTTGTGTTCAATTGTAGTACAGCAGAAGGTTATGAAAAAAGAAAAGAAACAGATCCAATTTTCAAAAAATCGGAGAATGAATTGGAGAGAAATATTGCCAATTACTTAAACAATTTGAAGAAAAACCCATCAGATTTTCAATCTACTACTGTAACAATTCCAGTTGTTGTGCATGTAGTTTATAAAAATGCAACTGAGAATATTTCAGATGCTCAAATAAACAGTCAGATTACGGCACTAAATCAGATTTTTAGAAGGAACAATGCCGATTTAAGTTCAAGTCCTTCTGTTTTTACTAGTATTGCTGCAGACACAAATATTGAATTTGCTTTAGCACAAAGAGATCCAAATTGTAATGCTACTACAGGAATTATAAGAAAAGCAACATCTCAGCCTTATTTTTATAACAATTATAGTTCCTCAACAGCTACAGTAAGAAATCCAGTTAAGTTTAATTCTTCTGGAGGGGATGATGCATGGCCTAGTGATCGCTATTTAAATATTTGGGTTTGCGATTTGGTTAGTTACCCAACATTGACCGACGGATTAATTGGGTATGCATCATTTCCTTCGGATATGGCAACTCGCCCTGCCGAAGATGGTGTTGTAATGGATTTTAAAGCTTTTGGGACCATTGGTACAGTAGTGGCACCATTAAATTTGGGTAGAGTATGTGGACATGAAATTGGACATTGGCTAAATTTGAGACATATTTGGGGAGATGATAATGGAGAACCAGACATATGCTCTTTTAGCGATCTTGTTTCAGATACTCCCAATCAAGGATTAAACAACACAGGATGTCCTACTTTTCCACATATATCGTGTTCCAATGGACCTAATGGTGATATGTTTTGTAATCAAATGGATTATACCTATGATGCATGTAGAACAATGTATTCAAATGGGCAGTCCGACAGAATGGCTGCAACTTTATATACTGTTAGAGCTTCTATTACAAGTTCGTTAGGGGCATTACCTCCAACAGGAATCGTTGGACCAGACTTATTTACAAAAGACACAGGTAATGATTTAGGTAATGAGCCAAATAATGAATCTATCATTTTATATTCAAGTGATGATATTTGGATTAGAAACACCAATGACGGCTTTTCAAATCAAGAACATCAAAACCCTAATGGCGGACAACTAAATTATGTATATGTCAAAGTAAGAAATAGAGGTTGTAATCCTAGTAGTCCAGCCAATTTAAAACTTTATTGGGGTTTTGCCTCTACGGGATTAAGTTGGCCAGCACCATGGGATGGCAGTATAACGTCACCAGCATTGATGGGGAATAGTATAGGTACAAAACCAATAGGTGTAGTAAATGGCAATGATTTTCAAATTTTTGAATTCTCATGGACAGCACCCGACCCAAGTGATTACAATTCAATTGTTGGAGCAGATATACATCATTTTTGTTTACTCTCTCGCATAGAAACATCGACTGCATCTCCCTATGGAATGACTTCTCCTGAAACAAGTAATCTTGGTCTAAATGTAAAAAACAATAACAATATTGCCTGGAAAAATGTCTCTGTAATTGATACTGACGGTGCGGGAATGTTTGCAACTAGTATTTTAATCGCCAATTATAGTAAAAATAATGAAATATATAGAATTGCCATAAAACCAGTAACAAAAAAAGAGGATCAAAATGTTGCGGTTTACATAAATCAAAATAAAAAATTACTAGGATTGATTAGGGATGGAGGAGTTGAACTAAACGGAATCGAAAATCAAAATGGAGAACTATTACTTAAAAATAGTAATGCTGAAATTACAGGATTAAAATTAAAAGCAGGTGATATTTTACCATTGAGTTTTAAAGTAAAACTAAATAAGGAAAGAATGAAATACAACCGATCTACTTATGAATTTTTAGTTGAACAATATGACCAAAAAGGAAATTTTATTGGAGGCGAATTGATGAAAGTCAAGATCAATAATCAGCGATAAAACATCTTCTAAACATTCCATTCTTAAAAATGAATTGGTTTACTTCATGAAAATTCCCAAATTAAAACTTGGGAATTTTCTAATTATAGAAACTACAACTTATGCACTTCTAAAACAGTGTCCAATCTTATCATGAATTCGATGTAATTGTTGAGGATTGAATAAGGATAATTTTATAAAACGTAGACAAGTTTTAAAAGAAGTAAAGATATATTCAACGATAGTATCTTAAATATAGTAAAACAATGCAAAGGGGTATACTAAGACCTAATAATCTGTATTTTATAATTTATACAATTGAGAAATAAATTGTAAAATATTAATTGATTTTGTATATCTTTATAAAACGAACCAAACCAAAAAGATTATGAAACCAATTCCATCAATACTCTTTTTTCTTTTTTCTTTTTTCTCTTTTTCTCAAACTCAAGTAAAAGATACAACCACTCGAAAAGCTACAATTCTTTTTGAAAAAAAGGGAAATCAAGTTCAATATAAAGCCGAAGTGCCTACATTAAATCAAATTTTGGGCGCACCAAAAGCCAATTATTCTTATTTCTGGGAAATGGGAGATGGTAGTTATAGCAAAGAGCCTGCACCCAAAAAAACATATAAAAAGAAAGGGGATTATAAAGTTCATTTGTCGGTAACAAATAATTATGATAATGGAAAACCACCCAAAACAAGGCCTCAAATAGTTGCCGTAAACGAAATTTCAGATTTTGAGTTTAATGAGATTGTGGCTCTACCAGATACTATTTCATTAAAAATATTTAACAATCGCGAACCAATTCCAAATGATGAAATTGTAGTAGTAATAAGCTATAAAAACGAGCTTAATTATCTAGCAAATGGCAAATTATATTTGTTTTACAACGATAAAGAATTTAAAAACAAAAACTTTGAACTACTAGAAACCCGAACTCATTTTGGAGAAAAAGAAGTTACTCAAACAGGAATTGCAAGTGCTGAAAACAACAATTTATATAGAAATATAGCTTCAATCGAAACAAGGCCATTATTTGTGAAGGAATTTTTAACCGATGAAAATCTCGAAGTGACTTTAGCAGAAAGCAATGCATCATTCTCCGATTCAAAAGTTTTTGAATTTGATAATATGGAAGTCAATGAAACCCGAAACATGTTTTTTACATTCAAAACAACACCCGAAATGATAAAAGATACTTCTGCAATTGTGAAAATGAGAAGCGTTTTTGTTCCCGATCGAAATTATAAAAACCACAAAAAGAAAACACTTCAAATGGAAATTGTGACGTCGCATGATCCAAACAAAATGTCTAGTAATGCTACTATGATGAACTATAGAACAGTTCGTTTTAAAACAATAAATTTCAAAACAAGATTTCAAAACAATGGTGAAGGCCCAGCCAAAATGATTCGATTAGAGACAGATGTGCCTGATATGTTTGACAAAAAAAACACTTCAAATTGTCGATTCATACCCTAAATGTCCTATTTGTCCAAAAGGACAAGAAATAACATACAGTTGCCTCGATACATTAATTAAACAAAAACAAATACACTTTACATTTAAAAATATTTACATACCAGGAAGTAATCAAAAAAATGTAAAAGAAATTGACTCTACCAAAGGTTTTGTAAAATATACAATGAAGTTTGTAAAAGAATTTCACAAACAAAAAACACGAAGTAGAACAGCTATTATTTTTGATAAAAATGAACCTGTTATTACCAATATTGCCACAACAAGATTTAAACCAGGTATTTCAATAGGAGTTCGAGCAGGATACAATTTATATTCAAATCAAGAAAATGCTAAAAGTTATTTTGTAGGCGCGACAATTTCACCATACAAATCATATCGTTGGTACTGGCAATCTGAAATAACAATTGATAAATACCAAAATGATGGAAATTTGAATGCAACCAATTTAAAACAAATTCAATTTTCGCCACCACTTATATTAAACAATGGAACCGTAGCTGATACTGGATATACAGAATCATACACAACATATACCACAAGCAATAATCTTATTGATGTTGTTCCAATTTCATTACGATATAACGTTAATAATTTTATTGGGCTTGGCACAGGAGTACAATTAACAACCTTAATATCTGATAAAACCGAAATAAAGACTACTCAAAAATATTATGAAGCCATTTTCAATGCAACAGAACCACCAAGACAAGGCGCAGAATACGAGTTTCTAAGAAAAGAAACTAATGAGACAACTTCGGAAAAACCTTTCAAAGAAATACAAACAAGTATTTTTGCCGATATTACTTTTGGATTTGCAAGAATAGGGCCAAGTGTTGGAGTTAGATATTATAAAAGTTTTGAAAAAGATTCAGATTATTGGCAATTTTATGCTATTTGGAAGTTTTAAATGGTTAACCACAAAAGACAAAAAAGAAAATCATTAAATTTGAGATAGATTACAAAAGATAGTTATGTGACTTTTGTGTTTAAAAAAAGAAATAGTTGAAAAAGATATTAATACTTTTTTTGTTTGTTCAATTTGCTTTTTCGCAAAGTAAGAATGCAACTCTAGAAACTAAAATTTTCGACGCAATTGATACTTTTGTAGCCAATCCAACTACAGAAAGTCTAAAAAAAGTTGAAATAGCAGAAAAAAGTTTTATTGTAAAATCGAATGCTGAAAAGTTGGCACTCGTTATTTTAAAATGTAATAAGGCTTTTTATCAAAACCAATTTGGACAAACACAAAAAGCAATTTCTAGTTATGAAAGTGCCTGGCAACTCTATGATAAAAACAAACTCTCTAACTACGATATAATTGAGTTTTGCCTCAAACCATTAGGAAATCTCTATACCATTATAGGCGATTATGACAATGCCGAAAACACTATAAAACACTATTTTTATATAGCTTCAGTAACAAAAAATTCTTCCAAAGCTATAGAACAAAAAGTTGCCGCAATTTTAAACCTATCAAATGTCTATCAAAACACAGGTAGGATAGAAGAAGCTATTGTTTTGCTTGAAAAAACCTTAAAAAAGGAGAGACTAACTTCGGTAGAAAGAGGGAAATTATTGAGTAATTTGGGTAGTAATTACATTCTTTCAAAAAAATATATAAAAGCCCAAAACACAATAGAATTATCAATAAAAGAACTAAAAAAAGAGCCGTCACAAATAGAAACACTTTTTAATTCATATCAAAATTTGTCGAGTTTGTATCTCGAAAGTAACCCATTAAAAGCTTTAAATTATTTTGAAAAAGCCAAAGAAATTTTTTCTAGAATAGACAATATAGAACCTCGAAAAAAAGCCAATTTTTTATTGTTCGAAGCCAAAATGTTGTACAGTCAAGAAAAATTCCAAGAAGCGCAAAACCAAGTTTTAGCACTATTCAAGTTATTACTTCCAAATTATACTCAACCTATTTTGCCTAACAAAAAGGGACTTTATGCCGAAACCATTTTGCTCGATGCACTTGATCTACAAGCAACACTTTTTTTAGTTCAAAATCAACCCAAAAAAGCCTTAGAAAGCTATGCACTTTCATTTCATGTTGAAGAATTATTACAGTCACTTTTAATTCACGAAAATTCTAAAATAATCCACCAAATTCGAAATCGAAATCGAACTGAAAAATGTATTTTAATTTACTATTCACTTTTTAGCAAAGAAAAAAATAGCAGTTATATAGAAAAAGCATTTGAGTTGCAAGAAAAAACAAAAGCGGCAGTTTTAGAACAAGAAATAGCCAAAAACAAAACGATTTCAAGAGAAGAAAAGTTGCTTTATGAACAGTTGCAAAATGAAAAAAACACCATTCTCAGAGAACAACAAAAACTAGAAAATGCTGATATTTTGGTTATAAATAATGCAATCAAAAGACAAAACGAATTGATGTTGCTTTTAAAATCAAAACAATCCAATCCAAATGAAAAAGCAAAATCATTTAAAATTCCAGATTTGTATACAAAGCTAAAAAAGGATAACGCATTGATGATTGAATACTTTTTTGGATCAGAAAAACTATACATTTTTACTATTCAAAACAGTAAAATAGAATTAGAAGAAATTAATTGTGATACATCATTAATTTCAAAAACAACCTCATTTTTAAATTACTTTTCCAATCCTGAAAAAATCACTAACGATGTTTCTGGTTTTAATCAGGATGCATTTTCTATATACACAATGCTAAAACTACCGATAAAATCAGCAAACAAAAATCTGATAATTGTTCCAGATGGGATTTTAAATTTTTTACCTTTTGAAACTCTAATTACTAAAAAATCTACGACCACAAATTTTGCTAAAATGCATTATTTATTGAACGACTATGCAATAGGGTACAATAATTCGGCAACATTTTATCTAAATTCAATGCCATTTATGCATTCAAAAAAAACTATTTTGGGTGTTTTCCCAGTTTTTGAAAATTCCGACTTAGAACTAGCCTTTTCCAAAAAAGAAATGCAAAACCTACAAGATAATTTCAAAGGAACTTATTTACAAAATCAAAAAGCTACATTTAAAAATTTCACTACAAATGCAGCTCATTTTTCGATACTGCACCTTTCAACACACGCATCTTCGGGTGATATTTTTGAACCAGCAAGCATTCGATTTTACGAACAAGAAATTATGTATTCCGAATTATATCATTTAAACATTAATCCAGACCTAGTTGTTTTGAGTGCCTGTGAGACAGGAATAGGAAAGCTTTATAATGCCGAAGGAGCAATGAGTATTGCACGCGGATTTCAGTTTGCGGGTGCACAAAATTTGCTCTTTTCTTTGTGGAAAGTCAATGATTATACAACATCGATTTTGATGGCGGATTTTTATAAAAATATCAAAAATGGCAAATCTTATTTTGAAGCAAACCATCATGCAAAAATAGATTTTCTGCAAAGCACAGACATTTCCAATGCTAAAAAATCACCCTATTATTGGAGCGCATTTGTTTATTACGGAACATTAGAAAGGAAAGAATCGACGAACTATTATCTGTGGATTTCAATTGTAGTAGGTATTGTTGGATTGCTAGTATTTTGGTTATTTTTGTCATACCGACGCAGGAAGCATCTCATGTAGTTTAAACAGGACAAAATTACTCTATGTTTCCCAATAACAATATGGAAGAGTTACAGAAAACATTACAAAAGAACAAGTACAAAAAAATAAACTTCAAAGTTTCAAAAACGCAACATTTGGTTTTGAAAGCCACTATAAATGGTATAAAAGGAACATTTATTTTAGACACAGGCGCAAGCAACAGTTGTGTAGGTTTTGAAAGCATCGAATTATTTCAACTAAAAGCCGGAAAGTCCAAA
>CAZLEU010000042.1:1495-3709 GCA_964558625.1 uncultured Flavobacterium sp. | reverse complement strand
TTGTGTAGGTTTTGAAAGCATCGAATTATTTCAACTAAAAGCCGGAAAGTCCAAAACCAAAGCATCGGGAGCTGGAGCGACAGGAATGTTTACACAATTAGCCAAAAACAACACACTTCAATTAGGACGCTGGAAAAATTCAGCTTTTCACATAGTCATTTTTGATTTGTCACATGTTAATGTAGCCTTACAACAACACAAAGCCAAACCCGTTCATGGCATCATCGGCGCAGATGTTTTATTGCAGGGAAAAGCAATAATAGATTACTACAACCATTGTTTGTACTTGAAGTAAAGTACAGTAAAAATGTCTTTACTATTTTATATCTACTTTATCTAATTTATAAGTAGTTATTAATCCTTTCATAGAATCTGAATATTCAACAATTTCTAATGGGTAGTATTTTTCTAAAATCTTTTTTTCCATAATCACAGGATGAAATAAAGTTTTTATTTTTTCTGTAACCCACATTTCACGAGTGTTAGTAAAACCTATAAAATCATCATTTGTTTCTTTGAAAGAATAAATTACTTTGAAACAATTAAAACCATTTATAACTTTTTTTTCATTTCGGTTTTCTTTGATTTCAATTATATGGTTATTTGAATACTGAAATTTGAAACTTCCATAATATTCTGTTACTGTTTCATATCCATTTATATTGTTTTGTATTTTAATCTCGGTTGGATCTATATATATTTCTTTTGTATTTATTTCTAAATCTCTTGATATTTTTTTCTCATTTTGAGTTATAAAAAACACAATTTTTTCTTTCTCAAATTCATGGTGAAATTTTTTAACCTCATTTGTTGAAATTGGTATAAACGATTCCAAGCTCGGCATACTTTCTATAATATTTTTGAGTTGTAAAGTATCAACTACTTCACCGTTTTCAGTTTTATTTAATAAAAATTCTTTTTTGAATTCCGAAATCATCAATTTATTGAGATTTCTTATCGATTCTAAATATTTTATAGAATCGGTTATAATTTCTTTGCGTTCAAAGACAATAGTTCCTGATGTAGGAACTATTGTCTTGTTTTGTGAAAAACTGAAAGTGGTTATTATAAATGAAATTAATAATAATTGTTTTTTCATCATATCGCTGTAAAAATTTAAAGTCATTTCTTTTTGATATATTTATATAAAGCAAAAATTGTTACTATTAAGATGCTTAATGAAATAAATTGTCATAAATGTAATGGTAAACTAAAACTATAATTCATAATTTTACTTTATAATTTCTTGATGTTTTTTGTAAATACATAGCTCTAACTACATTAAAACAAAGATTTAATATATAAAGTAATGAAAGGAAAAATATTATTGAAAAGTCATTTATCTTATTGTCATTATCAATTAATTTCAAAAGAGTTATTAGTACTAGCACAATGAATAAAAAATTTATAATTAGTGATAAGAATTTTATGTTTTTTGAGATAAGAAATAAAAGTAATAGCCCTACTATTATAATATAAATTGAAAAAGTATTTATCCACATTGAATACATATTCAAATTAAAATATTTGAAATTGTTAGAAAGAAAACTTGTAATCAAATATGTAATACTGATAATTATTATATTTTTCATTAAAGATTTTTCTTAAATATATCTCAAATTCTTACTGTATAGTAAATTTACAAATTTCATTATCCTTAATATAAAGAAGAGCTACTAAATTATTTTAACTTCTGTTACTTTTAGTTTCCGTTTAGTATGCTTGCATTCCTCAAGTATGAATATTTTTTTTCTATTTTCCTTCAATAAGGCATTTAATTCATTTATTGAGTATTCATTCAAATTTTTGTAATTAACTATAGTTTTATTTAAAAAATCATTTTTCTTAACTATTGAAGAATCTGAAGTGCTAATAAAATTAATATTTTTAAAGTTAAATCTTATTTTGCCAGTCACAACTTTTTTGTCAACATTTATAACTTTACTATTTGAAATATTTTCCTCAAAAAGAATAAAAATTTGATCAGATTTTACTATTCTATAATAAAGTTCGTCGTAAAATAAATTATTCAAATTTTTATAGATGTCTAGGAATGTTTTCCTTTTTTCATAATACGGAAATTTATTTTCAATATAGGTTTCTGGAGCATAACTTTTAAGCTCTAAGACTTTGTTTTTCATAAAAACACTAATATTGTATTCATGACCATCCACAGCTTTTAGATTTTTGCTGCCTTGATTTTCAACTATAAGT
>CAZLEU010000042.1:0-1485 GCA_964558625.1 uncultured Flavobacterium sp. | reverse complement strand
TATACTAAATATCCGTAAAAAATTAAACATTAATGACAGTTCTTTATACTTAATTTCCTATTAGATATTATTTCATTATTATAAATTTTAAATAAGTTTAACGAATCTTTATCAATTGATATTATTCTATTTTGGTCTAAACTCAGTATTAAAGTACTGTCATTAATGTTTAATTTTTTACGGATATTTAGTATAAAATTACTAAAGTTTTCTTTTTCAAACTTAGAAAGCAAAAAATCATTTCTTATTTCTATGTTTGCTTGTGAAAAAACAAAAAAATGAGAAAAAAATATTCCTAGCCAAATTAAAATATTTTTCATAATTAAATTTTAAGGGTTACAAATTGTATTGTAAGCAGATATATAAAAGTACCTATAATAATCCTGATTATTTAAAAATATGTGATTATTAGATGTTGGAGTTGTAAATGGATAACTACTACTTTGAGCTAAACCTATGTATGAAAAATATGTGAAAAAGTCTGTCCAATTCCACGGTACTTGAATGTCAGATATCTGCATTGTTGGAGGATTGTTTTGTTTTGTGAAAAACTGAAAGTGGTTATTATAAATGAAATTAATAATAATTGTTTTTTCATGGTTTATTCAGTTACAATTTCTACATTTTTATAAATGTCCTCTAGCTACTCAAATATAATTTCTGATGATTTTTCAATAACTGAATTTACTAAAATTGAATCAGTTTGAAATTTTTCTTTTTTTATTGCATTATTGGTGCTTTGAATAAGACTTTTTAAAAACTCTTTTTTAGAATTTTCATATAATTTTAAGTCGTAAATTTCTTCTGTACAATTAAAAACAACTATCCCTTTTGTTGGGATAATTGTTTTTTCATCTAATACTCTATTAAATTAATTACCAAGACCTACCATAAATTTGGTCCCTTGGACCATCTCTTTCTATCCATTCATTATATGATAATTCTGCTGGCTGAAACTCTATCCCCGTGCAGCCTGAATCTTCGATTTCTTGTTTTAATTTTTCTGAAACGAAATATCCTGCACCACCCTCAATATTATTTATAAAAACTAAATCCTCAATTAGATTATTTTTTAAAAATAATTGAGTTATCAAGATACTATATGGATACCCTTTTTTTTCAATTTTTTTTGATTCTGAAATATAGTCCTCAAAAGATGTAATAAAAAGTTTGTTTTCTTTTTTTGTAGTGTTTTTCATTTCAAAAACCTCACTTTTTGAAAAATCCACAATTTCAAGACTACTTTTAATCGGATTTATTATCCAGTAAGTTTCATCTAGAAATTCTCCATGGTATATATTATTCTTAAATAATTGAAAGTTATCGCTTTGTACTTGAAAGATTTTTTTCATCTTATCACTTACTAATAGTTTAAACTGAAATCCAATACTATTTGTTTCTATTAAGTCAGTTTTTTTTGATTTTGAAAATAGAATGGGATTAGCAACAATAGGCTCAAAATCTACTTTTTTTAATAGAATTCTA
>CAZLEU010000041.1:0-22221 GCA_964558625.1 uncultured Flavobacterium sp. | reverse complement strand
TCTACTATTAAAATGGTAGTGAATGTGAATGCTAAAACGGTTAATGTTATCCATATTGACCAGAATTTTATTGTAAAGTTGCCAGTACTTTCTTCAATGTAATGAAAATTGGAGTTTTTGCTCCGCCAGTATAAGTCATTTGCATAAAACGCTAAGATTAATGCGCCTAGTACATAGAAATTTTGAATGATTGTAGAAACCATTAAACCAGATGAAGCATATCTTTGCGGTAATCGAATTCCTTTTTCGATTTCGGCATACATTTCCATTCCAATGGCAAAAAGCAAGCTTATAGTGATTAAAATGAAAGGAATACTTTTTACCACATAAATCCAATTTGTTTTTGTAAATGAAAAAAGCGATTGAAGTTTTACTTTGGTTGATTTTTCTGTTGGAACGAATTTGAAATGTTGATTTGAGGCAGGTTTATATTGAGTTTGCTTGACTTTTGAGAGTTTTATTCTTTTTGAAATTGAACTTTTTTTGGTAATTAAAATTAATAATACAATTGCTATTAAAACGATTCCGATTCTATTGGCTAGAAAAATGCCGTTAATAGCTAATAATTCTGTGTTTCGTTGTGGAATTGACAAGTTTGATGTTTGAAAGAAAAATGCCGATAAACCGAATGGGTCAATAGTTGCTGAAAGAAGTTGGGCTTGTTTAGATTGTGGTAATTGATTGGCCATAAAAGGCGAGTTGGAAAAAAGTAAACAGGCCATATATAAAATGTAAAGTAGCAAACCGCTAACATATATATATAGTTTACTTTTGGTAAACCATCCAACAAATGTGGTTATTGCAACTACTAGTAAAGTATTTATTATTGTAAAGATTATTATGGGATAGAGATAGAAAAGAAAATTGAATTGTATGCCACTAGAGGAGAATTCTCGACCAATGAAAAAACTAATAGTTAACAATAATGTAAAACTAAAACTCAATATGAAAATGGAAATAAATCGGCTCCAAAGAAATTGTTGTTTTGAAATTGGGAGTGAGAAGTAAATTAAATGGAGGTTGCAGTCAAATTCTTTTAAGCTCATTTGTGCCGAGAACAAAGTTACAAAGAAGATACTTGTTAAGCTCAAAAAGGCTGTGATAAATGCAATTTGATAGGGAGAATTATATGCTAGATTTTGGCTTATTGTAAAACGAGCATTAATACCACCAAAAATTCCAAAAATGAATAATGCTATTACTAATACTAGAAATTGCCAGTTTTTGCAGTATGATTTCAAATCTAATGATAGTATTGTTTTCATAATTATATTGGATTAAGGGTTTTGAAATATACTTCTTCTAATGTTGGATTTACACATTGAAAATCATTTAGATGTTCTTCAGAAAACACTTTTATATTCAAGTTTCCTTCTACGTAATGGGATGCAATTACCTTGTATTTGGTTTTAAAAAATTCTAACTGTTGGTTTTGAATTTGTTTTTGCCAAATCTTGCCTTTTAATTCATTGACAAGTGTTTTTGGGTTTCCGCAAAGTAGGACTCTTCCATTGTGCATAATTGCCATTTGGGAACAAAGATTGCGGACATCTTCTACCAAATGAGTTGAGAGGATTACAATTCTTTCTGAACCAATTTCTGATAATAGTCCATTAAATCGGTTTCTTTCTTCGGGATCTAGACCAGCTGTGGGCTCATCGACAATAATGATTTTTGGATTTCCTAATAATGATTGAGCGACACCAAAGCGCTGACGCATTCCACCAGAAAAAGTATGGACTTCTTTGTTTTTTTGAGAATATAAATTTACTTTTTCTAATAATGAGTTGATTTGTTGTTTACGCATTACTGTATCGGAAACGCCTTTTAGAATGGCTATGTGATTCAGTAAATCGTAAGCGGATATTTTTGGGTATACTCCGAAATCTTGTGGTAGGAAACCTAATTGTTCTTTAATGAACATTGGATTTTTTATGACATTGATATCGTTTAGTAAAATTTCTCCAGAATCGGCCGATTGTAAGCCTACGATTGTTCGCATTAAGGATGATTTTCCAGCTCCGTTTGGGCCTAATAGTCCAAACATTCCATTGTTAATTTCCAATGAAATGTTGCTGAGAGCTTGTACACCATTTGTGTATTTTTTGGAAAGATTTTTAATTTTTAAATTGTTCATTTTTTGATTTTTTTTGATGATTATTTAGGTTAAAATTTAAGCAAAAGAATTCCTTTCAACAGCAGTTAAGCTGTTGATATAATTTAAAGAAAGATGTTCTTGTATTTACTCTTTTACGTACTCTATAATGTCACCTGGTTGGCAATTTAATGCTTCGCAAATGGCTTCTAGGGTATCAAACCGAATACCTTTGGCTTTACCTGTTTTTAAAATAGATAAATTGGCAGGAGTGATGTCTAAAATTTCTGCCAATTCTTTGCTTTGCATTTTGCGTTTGGCGAGCATAACATCTATGTTTACAACTATTGGCATAATTAAATAAATAAGTCTTGTTCGTTTTGTAATTTAACACCTTGTTCGAAAATGGCATTCAAAAAGAGTATAAAGAATCCCATTATTGCGTGTGCTACAATCATACCAATAAAAGGAAAATCTTCAACAGATAATAAGTACCAAATTAGTACAAATATGGGGTATATAATAAGATTGAAGATGTAGAATCTTTTTAAGTTTTTGATTCCATGATGTGTAAATAGTTTTTGTTGCATGAAGGCATTGAAAACGCCACTTAGTACATAGAAGAAAATACCATATAGTGCGATACCAAGAACCATTTCGGCTACATATTTTATACTAAATTCTGATCCTAATAGAAAGTGTTTTGTACTAAAAGGGAAGTTTATTGCGAATCTATTATTCGCTAATTTTTCAAAGAAGGGTGCTTCAAAAGCACAATTGAGTAATGCATATAGTGCTGTTATGATATAACCAAATGCTACAATTATAAATACATAATGAAGTACTGATGCTATTATTTTTATATTTTTCATTTGCTTTGATGATTAAATTATTTCTGCAAATATATAATTAATTATTGTAAAACAATAATTAATTAAAAAAATCTTTATCTTATTATATACTGTTTAAAGAAATAGATTTAGAATTGGTATTGTAATCAATTCATTTTGGGTTTTTCTTGTCGATGGTTTCTCGGGTATAGAAAATAAATATGGAGTTGCTAGGGGTTATTATATAATGAAAAAACGCCTAATATTTCTATTGGCGTTTTTTTACAAAAAAACTATATCAAAACAAACTATTTACTCCGATACTTCAACTAGACCATCTTGCCATTCTACTTTATCATATCTAAAATCGACAGATGTTAATGTTCCTTTTTTCTTGACAGAATAGGTTCCAGTAATTTTAGCTTTATCACCTTCAATTGTGATTATACCATTTTTTTTATTCTTGTTTTGTTTGTAATACGAAAACAACTTTTTTGCAATTTCTTCTTTTATAGTAACTTTTGCTTGAAATGTGCTGATGACGATTGTTTCGTTGTTGCTTTTGGCAATTAATTCAATTCCGTTTTGTCCATATTTGTATTTTACTGGACTTGATTTCGTTTGAGAAAGTGCAAATTGGCTTACGAATAAGCATAATAATACAATTTTTTTCATAGCATTAGTAGGTTTAATTTTTAGATAGATTTGGGGAAAATATCTAAAAGGTTATTTTGTTGATTTTGGTTAAGCAATATTATTAAATTACCGATAAAACAACAAATAAAATCGATGAAATACATAAAAATAATTTATTATACTGTAAAAAACCTACAATTTTATTTTTAAAATAAAAAATACGTTAGGCTATACTAACGTATTTTTCAAGTATTAAATTTTATTAATTACAATTTTGCTATTGTAGACATTGTTTGTCCGTTTCTAATGAAAACAATAGTTACTTCATCACCTGTTTTTAGTTTTGCTAAGCATTCCATGTAGCTGTATACTTCTTTTATTGGGAAGTCACCTATTTTTACAATGATGTCACCTTCTTTTAATCCTGCTTTTTGAGCTGGTCGGTCATCGGTTACACCATCTACATGTAAACCATCACCATGATCGGTATAATCGGGCATAATGCCTAATGTGACTTTGTATTTTGGTCTAGTTTTACCAGCATTTACTTTGGTTTTTGTAAATTCTATTTTGTCCATTGCGGCTATTTCATTCACAATCCTAAAAGCATAATCTGTAATATTTTTTACGCCAGTATAATTTATTTTGTCCTCGTCATCACTTGGTTTGTGGTAATCGTTATGTGTTCCTGTAAACAGGAATAGGACGGGAATGTCTTTGAGATAAAAAGAGGTATGGTCAGATGGACCAATGCCACTTTCATCAAGTGTAATTGCAAAACCTGCAGGTTTTTGCTGTTCTGCAATTTTACTAAAGTTGGGGTTAGTTCCAACGCCTCCAACGGTTAATTCTTTTTTATCATTTAATCGTCCAACCATATCCATATTTAGCATTGCACATACATTTGGATATAAATCTTTTATGGTTTCGGCCATTTTTTTAGAGCCAATTAGTCCGTCTTCTTCTCCAGAAAAAAGAGCAAAAATATAGTTGGCATTTTCAATTGTTTTATTTTGTGATAGCATTCGGGCTAATTCTAAGACACTTGCTACACCAGATGCATTATCGTCTGCACCATTGTGAATTTCGCCATCAGAGTTTGGTTTGGTTGAATGATGGTGTTGGTTTAATCCCAAATGGTCATAATGAGCACCAATTACAATTGTTTTTGATGCTTTGTTATCTAGATAGCCTATCACATTTCGTCCTGTATTTACTTTTAATTCGGTCGAATCTTTTGGGTTGATTTTTACATTGTAATTAAATGTTTGGATATAATTCTTTGCTTGATATGGCTTTATTCCCAATGCTTTTAATTCTTTTACCAAATATTCTGAAGCAATTTTTTCTTCTTTTGAACCTGTTAATCTTCCCTTTAAATCATCTGATGCTAGGTAGGTAATGTTTTTTTTCAAATTTGCAGGTTTTGCGATTTCGTTTTCATCTGTATCTACCCAATCGGCAATGAATACATTGGTTTCACGAGCAGAAGCACCTTGGCGATTACTTGAAAATACTATTTTTTTTCCATCTGGTGAGAACATTGGAAATGCATTGAATTCACTTTCCCAAGTTATTTGTTCTAGGTTTTCGCCATTGATATCAATCATATATAGTTGAAAATCATAACCTCGTGATGCATGATGATTGGATGAAAATACAATCTTTTTATCAGATGGATGAAAAAAAGGTGCCCAATTGGCTTTTCCTAAGTTGGTAATTTGTTTTAAATTGGAACCATCTACATTACAGGTATAAATTTCCATTTCGGATGGTGCTACTAATCCGTCAGCTAGTAATTCTTTATAGTCGGCAATTTCTTTTTCTGTTTTGGGTCTTGAAGAACGAAAAACCAATTTTTTACTATCGTGTGAAAAGAAACTTCCACCATCGTATCCTAATCCGTTTGTGATTTGTTTTAAATTACTTCCATCGATATCCATTGTCCATAATTCCAAATCACCACTTCGAGTACTTGTAAAAGCAATCTTTTTTCCGTCTGGTGACACAACTGCTTCTGCATCATAACCAGGTTGATTGGTTAACTGTTTTACAATATTCCCATTTAAGTCAGAAATGTAGATATCGAATTCTGGATATACAGACCAAAGGTATTTTCCTTCACGAGGTTTTGGTAGTGGCGGGCAATTATGATTTGCAGCATGCGTTGAGGCATACAGAATATGTTTTCCATCGGGCATAAAGTAGGAGCAAGTAGTACGTCCTTGACCATTGGAAATTAGTTTTAAACTTTTGTCGTTAAATTCTTTTTCGGTTAAGTCTAGCGAATAGATTTGATCACATAAAACGCCAAAGGCTTTGTTGGTAACTTGAAGTGTGAGTTTCCTGCTATCTGGACTAAAATAGGCTTCGGCATTATCGCCACCAAAAGTTAGTTTTTGAATATTTTTAAGGTGTTTTTCTTGAGCGAATGATACGAATGTAATTGCTGAAATGACGATTGTTACTATATTTTTATGACGGTTTTTGAAATTCATGTTTTCATTTTTTGATATGTGTATTCAAAGATAGCAATTTGAATTATTTTTTTAATACTTGTTTTTTGAAATTACTTACTCAATCTGTGTAATGTATAAGTCATCGTTGCTAAAAGAATAAAAGCCATTATTTGGTGTGTTAATCCTAACCATAATGGAACGCCTAATAACAAGGTTGAAATACCCAATATAAATTGTAAAAACACTATAAATAGTAATAGATTTAATCCGTTTTTCTGTTGACTTGAAAGTAAGAATTTTTTACTCTGAAAATATAAAAATACGATTAAGCCAACTATCACATATGCCATTGTTCTGTGTACAAATTGAACACCACTTTTGCCTTCTGTTAATCGTAAAAGCCATGAATCTTTTTCCAAGACAATACTTTCGTGGAAAAATTGCCCGTCACTCATTAATGGCCAATGATTGTGAATTAATCCTGCATTTAATCCTGCAACAAATCCGCCATAAATGATTTGAATTATTAGAAAAGCAATAGTAATTCGGGCATATTTTCTTAGAGTTAAGATGGCTTCTTTTTTATCTGGATAAATTAAGTCTAATGCAACCCAAAGTGTATATGCAAAGGTTATAAATGCAAAAGTTAAATGTAATGCTAGTCTGAAATGACTCACGTCGGGATTATCAATTAAGCCACTTTTTACCATAAACCAGCCCAAAAACCCTTGAAATGCTCCCATTGCAAGAAGAATAAAACATTTTTTTATGGTTTGAGAATCTAATTTTTTTTGGATTAAAAAATAAACAAATGGAATGATGAAAACCAATCCTATTATTCGACCAATAAATCGGTGAAACCATTCCCAGAAGTAAATAAATTTATAATCGGAAAGCTGAAAATCGTTGTGAATATTTATTTTTTGGTATTCAGGGAATTTCTTGTATTCATCAAAAGCTGCTTGCCATTTCGCTTCTGTTAATGGTGGAAACGTATCGGTTACCAGATGCCAGTCGGTCATGGAAAGTCCAGAATTGGTCAAACGTGTAATACCACCAACGGTAACCATAATAAATAGTAAAATACAACCTGAAAGTAGCCAATAAATGACTGATTTATTTGTTTTCATTAGCGCTAGTATATGATATGCAAATTTATTTTTAATCTTTTTATTTTGTGATGAAACAAAGTATAATATAATGCTAATTTGTTCCTTTTTTTAAACCCATTTTTTCAGCTTTTTTTACAACAAAATTATAGGCAGCTTGGTATTCATTTGGGATTTTTCCATCCAAAATGGCTTCTTTTACAGTCTCTTTTAGTATTCCTATTTCTTTTGAAGGTTTTAAATTGAAAAGTTCCATGATTTCTTCCCCAGAAATTGGTGGTTGAAATTGGCGTATATGATCACGTTCTTCTACTTCAATAATTTTTTTGCGAACAATATCAAAATTGTCATGGTATTTTTTGAATTTTTTTGGATTTTTAGTCGTAATATCTGCTTCACAAAGTGTCATCAGACTTTCAACATCTTCACCTGCATCAAAGACTAAACGACGTACAGCAGAATCGGTCACAATATCATCGGCAAGTACAATTGGGCGTGAGCTCATTATTACCATTTTTTGTACAAATTTCATTTTTTGGTTTAATGGCATGTGTAATCTTTCAAAGATTTTTTTTACCATTTTGCCACCTAAAAATTCATGACCATGAAATGTCCATCCTTGTTTTTTGTTGAAACGTTTTGTTGGAGCTTTGCCAATATCATGCAATAATGCTGCCCAACGAAGCCAGATATCGTCTGTATGTGGGCAAATGTTATCGACTACTTCTAGGGTGTGGTAAAAATTATTTTTATGTGTATGACCTTCAACTTCTTCTACATTATTTAAAGCTGTTAATTCGGGTAATATAATATCTAGTAATCCTGTTTTGTATAAGAGTAAAAATCCAGTGGATGGTTTTTGAGTTGCTAGAATTTTGTTTAATTCATCTACAATTCGCTCACCCGAAATGATTTTGATTCGTTCACAATTTTTTGAAATTGCATTTAAAGAATTGGTTTCAATTTCAAAATTTAGCTGTGTTGCAAAACGAATTCCTCGCAGCATTCTCAAGGGATCGTCTGAATAGGTTATATCGGGATTCAGTGGTGTTTTTATAATTTTTTTTTGTAGGTCTGTCAATCCATTAAAGGGATCAATTAGTTGACCATAATTTTTTTCGTTTAATGAAAAAGCCAACGCGTTTATCGTAAAGTCACGTCTGTTTTGATCGTCTTCTAGTGTTCCGATTTCTACAATTGGATTTCGGCTATCTTGGTTGTAACTTTCTTTTCTTGCCCCAACAAATTCTATATCAATTTCTTTGTAGCGTAGCATCGCTGTTCCATAGTTTTTGAAAACTTGAACTTTTGGTTTGTTGGGTATCATTTCGGAAACTTTTAGTGCCAAATCAATTCCTGATCCAACTGCTACAACATCAATATCTTTTTTGAAATCTCTTTGAAGTATATAATCACGAACAAATCCACCAATGACATAGCTATCAATATTAAGCTCTTTGCTGGCTTGTGCAATTATTTTAAAAATTGGATTATCTAGTGCTGTAATGTAGTTCATTATGTTATCGCCGATTAGCAGTTTTTTTATTTTTTATTTGACAATTCTTCAAATTTCTCAATGAAATAGATTTAAAAATAGATTATGAACTTCCGATTTTGGAAAATTTCGTAAAATTTTTTCCTAACTATTTTTATGTGTTTCCAAAATGAAAAAAGTTGGACTTTACGGCTAATTTTATTTTCTAATAATTTTAACTTGATTATCTAATGAAAGTTTGATTATTGTTGATGGCTTATCACAAATTTTATCATGATGCAAATTTACTACATAGTCAACGCCATTTATAATTTCCGAATCGATTTCTTTGAACGATTTTGGAGTTGGCTTACCTGATATATTTGCGGAAGTTGAAACCAATGGTTTTTTCATTCTTTCCATTAGTTTAAAACAAAATGGTTCTTTTACAATTCGAACTCCCAATGTTTTATCTTCAGCGATAATGTTTGTGGCTACATTTCTTGGATTGTCAAGTATAAGAGTTGTTGGTTTCTGTTTCATCAATTCGCCATCGCTAGGATTGGATAAATCAATAATTTGCCAAGCAACTTCTGGGATATCTTTAAAAACATTGTACATCATTTTTTCTCCGTTCATAAGTACAATCATGCTTTTGGATTCTTCTCTTTTTTTAAGAGCGTATATTTTGGCAACAGCTTGAGCATTGGTAGCATCACAACCAATTCCCCATACAGTGTCTGTTGGATAGAGTATGATTCCTCCATTCTGAATTACTTCAAATGCCTTTTGGATTTCGATGTTTATATCACCCATGATATCTAATTTTTTGAGTTAGCAAAGATATTTATTAAATGTAAAAATCAATCATCAAACTTTGAATTATATGATGTGTTTTTGATAATTGTAAATCGTTATATTTGCATTAAATTAGACTCTATAATTATGTTAAATGACAAATCAATATTAATAACTGGTGGAACAGGCTCACTAGGAAAAGAACTTACCAAAACTATTTTGCAAAAATGGCCAAACGTTAAAAGATTGGTTATTTATTCTAGAGATGAGCAAAAACAATATCAAATGGCTCAAGAATTTCCAGAATCGGACTATCCAGCTATTCGTTATTTTATTGGTGATGTGAGAGATTTAGAACGCCTTAAGAGAGCGTTTAATGGTATTGATTATGTGATACATGCAGCTGCAATGAAGCACGTTCATATTGCAGAATATAACCCTGATGAATGTGTGAAAACAAATATTGGAGGAGCAGAAAATGTAATTAAAGCTTGTTTGTCTAGTAATGTTACCAAAGTTGTTGCCCTTTCAACAGATAAAGCTTGTGCACCAATTAATTTGTATGGAGCGACAAAGCTTACTTCTGATAAATTGTTTATTGCAGCCAATAATATTAAAGGGAAACAGGATATTAAATTTTCTGTTGTTCGTTATGGTAATGTAATGGGATCTAATGGTTCTGTAATTCCTTTTTTTATGTCTAAACGTGAAGATGGTGTACTACCCATTACAGATGCTACGATGACACGTTTTAATATATCCCTACAAGGTGGAGTAGATATGGTCTTACACGCTTTAGATACTGCTTGGGGTGGCGAATTATATGTACCTAAAATTCCTTCTTATAGAATCTTGGATGTGGCAGAAGCAATAGCACCAAGTTGTGAACATAAGGTTGTTGGCATTCGTCCAGGTGAAAAAATACATGAAGAAATGATTACCGCTTCGGATTCATTCACTACATATGATTTAGGAAAATATTATGTAATTCTTCCACAAGTTACCAATTGGAATTTAGAAGAATATAAAGATGAATTCAAAGCCAAGTTGGTACCTCAGGGTTTCAGTTATACATCTGGAGATAATTCAGAGTGGGAGACAGTAGATACTTTACGCTCTTTAATAAAAGAGCATTTATATCCTGATTTTCAACCAAAATAATTTAGATGATGATACCTTACGGAAAACAAAATATTACAGAAGAGGATATTCAAGCTGTTGCAAAAGCACTTAAGGGTGATTTTCTTACTCAAGGTCCAACAATTTTAGAATTTGAAAAGGCATTTTCAGACTACATTGGTTGTAAATATGCAGTTGCAGTATCTAATGGCACAGCAGCACTACACTTGTCGGCTTTAGCGCTTGGAGTTCAAGAAGGTCACAAAGTAATTACTACACCGATAACATTTGCGGCTTCTGCCAATTGTATACGATATTGTGGTGGAGAAGTTGTTTTTTCTGATAGTAATGCAGAAACGTATTTATTGGATATTGATAAAGTTACAGCCATTTTAGAGTCTGCTCCCAAAGGAACTTATAAAGGAATAGTTCCTGTTGATTTTGCTGGTAGAGCAGTAAATTTAGAAGATTTTCGAAAATTAGCAGATGAATATGGATTGTGGATTTTAGAAGATTCTTGTCATTCTCCGGGTGGTTTTTTTATTGATTCAAAAGGAGTTAAACAGACATGTGGTAACGGTAATTATGCAGATTTGGCTATATTTTCTTTTCATCCAGTAAAACATATTGCAACTGGAGAAGGAGGAATGATAACCACTAATGATGAAAAATTATATAAAAAATTATTAGAATTACGAACACATGGAATAACTCGTGATAGTTCTAGTTTTAAAAATTCGATTGAGTTTGCTGTTGGTCAAAGTGTTGATACAACCGATAGTTATCCTGGCTGGTATATGGAAATGCAACATCTTGGATATAATTATCGATTTACAGATTTTCAAGCAGCATTAGGAATAAGTCAACTGTCTAGAGCTAACCAAGGGATAGAAAGAAGGAAAGAAATTGCGAAAAAGTATGCAGATTCTTTTGCAAATAAATCCTATATAAAAGGGCAGTCTGGTTTTGTTGAGGGACATGCCTATCATTTATATATAATTGAAGTTGAAAATAGAGTTGGATTATACAATTATTTGCGTGAACATAAAATTTTTGCACAAATACATTACATTCCATGTCACTTAATGCCATATTATAAAGAGCTAGGTTGGAAAGAAGGCGATATGCCATCGGCAGAAAATTATTATAGACATTGTATTAGCTTGCCAATGTACCCAACCTTATCTATTGAGGAGCAAAATTTTGTAATTGAAAAAATTGAAAATTTTTATAAAAAATAACTTTGAAAATTACACTAGGAACAGTTCAATTTGGTATACAATATGGAATTTCAAATACACATGGAGTTCCATCTGATATTGAGTTGAAATCTATTTTTTCAGTTGCAAGTCAACATGGAATTCAACAGTTGGATACAGCTAGCGCATATGGAAATGCCGAAGAGCGAATAGGTAAATTAAGTAGTTCTTCGTTTGATATTATTACTAAATTTCCAAGCGTAAATTCATCAAAAGCACTAGAAGATGTTTTGAATGAATCATTACATAATTTAGAAATAAATGTAATTTATGGATATTTAGCTCACAATGCAGATGTGTTAATTCAAAATCCTTCATTGTGGGAAGTTTTGTTACAGTCCAAAACGGATGGGAAAATAAAAAAAATAGGCTATTCTTTATATACACCAGATCAATTAGAAAAATTACTTGATTTGGATTGTATTCCAGATTTGGTTCAATTGCCTTATAGTGTTTTGGATAGAAAATTTGAAAAGCAATTAAATATTTTAAAAGAGATTGGAACCGAAGTTCATGTTCGATCTGTCTTTTTGCAAGGATTATATTTTATGAATCCAAATGAATTGCCTGTAAAGTTAAAACCACTTGAATCTTCGTTGATAGCATTCAATGAAATTTGCAAAGAGGCTGGTGTTACGGTTGGAGAAGTTGCTTTGAATTATGTAATATCAAATCCTAAGATAGACAAAATAGTTATCGGAGTTGAAACGGTAAAACAACTGAAAGAAAATATTGATGTAGTGACAAACTGGAAACCAAATTCAGATTTGTTTTCTAAGATTGAAGCTATACATATACAAGATAAATCATTGTTAAATCCAGTGAATTGGTGAAAATAATTGGCATAACACAAGCTAGGCTAGGTTCTTCTCGATTGCCACGAAAAGTACTTCTAACTATAAATGATAAAACACTCTTGGAATATCATTTGCAACGTGCTATACAATCTAAACTTGTCAATAAGTGGATTGTTGCAACAACAGACGAACCTGAATCAGATTTAATTTGTAACATTGCGGATAAACTACAAATTGCAAGCTTCAAAGGTAGTTTGAGTGATGTATTGGATAGGTTTTATCAATCTGTTAAAAATGAAAACCCAGATTATGTTGTTCGTGTTACATCAGATTGTCCATTATTGGATGCATCTTTAGTAGACGAAGTTGTTCAATATTGTGTAGACAATAATTTAAAGTATTATTCTAATGTTTTTCAAGAAGTTTATCCAGATGGTTTAGATGTTGAAATCTTTAGTTTCAAAGCCTTAGAAGAGGCTTGGAAAAATGCTACAAATACTGTTGATAGAGAACATGTGACGCCTTATATAAGAAGAAATTCAGAAATGATTATTCCAAAATCAAATATTGATAAAAAATATTCTGGATTGCGAATTACAGTTGATGAGGTTTCCGATTTTGAAGTGATACAACATTTAATCCAACAATTAGGAGATAGTCAATCGTGGAGCGTCTATGCCGATTATCTTTTGCAAAACAAAGAAATCCAAAATATTAATCATTCCATTTTAAGAAACGAAGGTTATATGAAAAGTAAATTTAATGAAATTGAACTAAGAAGTATTACAAACTTCAAAGCATCGGATGAATATAGAAATAAAATCCATGATTTAATTCCAGGTGGTTGTCATACATATTCAAAAGGAGATGATCAATTCCCTATTTTATCTCCTGCTGCTATACTACGTGGTAAAGGTTCACATATTTGGGATGTTGATGGAAATGAATACTTAGATTGCTCAATGGGACTAACCAGCGTTAGTCTTGGTCACGCATACGAACCTGTTTTAAAAGCAGTTAGAGAAGAATTAGAAAACGGTGTCAATTTTCAAAGACCTGCTGCCTTAGAAAAAGAAATGGCAGAAACTTTTTTGGCTTTGGTACCAGGACATGATATGATAAAGTTTTCTAAAAATGGTTCGATTGTAACAACAGCTGCCGTTAAACTAGCTCGCGCCAAAACTGGAAGAAAGCTTGTTGCTTTTCCTGGAGATCATCCATTTTATAGTTATGACGATTGGTTTATAGGTAGTACACCATGTAATAAAGGAATTCCAGAAGAAATCTCAAACTTATCAGTTACTTTTAAAGGTTGTGATATCGAATCACTGCGCCTTTTATTTCAAAAATACCCAAACCAAATAGCATGTGTAATTACTGAGCCAGAAAAGAATAGTTGTGGAAATGGATGCTCTTGTTCGTTACATGTTGGAGATTTCCTAAAACAAGCAATCGAATTGTGTCATGAAAACGGAGCATTATTCATAGCAGATGAAATGGTTTCTGGTTTTAAAACAGATTTTCCAGGAACAATCACAAAGTATGGTATTCAACCAGATATGGCTACTTGGGGAAAAGGGATTGCAAACGGATTTTCGTTTTGCGCACTTACAGGAACCAAAGAAGTAATGCAATTGGGAGGAATAAACCGTGAAGGAGAAGAAAAAGTATTCTTAATTTCTACAACGCATGGAGGAGAAACGCATGGGTTGGCAGCTGCAATTGCAACAATCAAGGAATATAAAGATAAAAATGTAATCGCTCACAATCATTATATAGGAAAGAAACTTATAGAGTTATGTGAACAATTGGTTATTGAAAATAATCTATCAGAATATATTAACGTTATTCCAGCAGAATGGATGCCAGTATTTGTATTCAAAGACCAGTCAAAAATGGCATGTCAAGGATACAGAACATTGTTTATGCAAGAAATGATTAAGCGAGGTGTACTATTCCAAGGCGTTTTCGTTCCTTGTTTTTCTCACACAGAAGATGACGTATACTATTTTGCAAAAGCATTTAGCGAATCGTTGCAAATCTACAAGAAGGCCTTAGAAGATGGATATTCTAACTATTTGGTTGGAAGTCCAGCAAAGGCCGTTTTTAGAAAAATATTGTAAGATGAGAAACTATAAGTGTTTGTCGGTTTCAAAATTTGAATCAAATGGATTTCATATTGAGTCACTTCGGGACGAAGATAAGTTTGATATTATGGAAATTAGGAACCAGCAAATTTATCATCTTAGACAGAATGAGCCATTAACCAAGGAGAAACAGGAGAACTATTTTGCAACTGTTGTCACAGGTTTATTTGAGCAAGAACAACCAAATCAGTTATTGTTTTCCTTTTTTGAAGACGGTATTTTTATTGGTTATGGTGGATTGGTTCATATAAATTGGGTTGATAAAAATGCCGAGATTTCATTTGTAATGAAAACAGAATTGGAGAAAAATAGTTTTGCTAAGTATTGGTCAAATTATTTAAAGTTGATTGAAAAAGTAGCATTTGAAGAACTCAATTTTCATAAAATATATACATACGCTTTCGATTTAAGATTTCATTTATATCCTGTTTTAGAGTCATGTGGGTTTAGAGAAGAAGCAAGATTAAAAGAACATTGTTTATTTGATGGGCAATTCTTAGATGTTGTTTATCATGCCAAAATAAATAGAACGATTTTTTTTAGAAAAGCTAATGAAAACGACATGCTGCTTTATTTTAATTGGGCAAATGATGCCTCTGTAAGGGAAAATTCGTATCAGTCGGATTTGATTTCATTAGAAAATCATCAAAATTGGTTTTACAAAAAGATTAAAGATGAAATGTCTTATATGTTGGTGTTTGAAAATCATATTGGAATACCAATTGGACAGGTTCGTATTCAAAAACATGATGAAAATACAGCTATAATAGGTATATCAAATGATACAAATCATAGAGCAAAAGGATATGCTAGCAAAATGATTGAAATAGCATCAAATGAATTTTTGAAGCAAAATCAACAAATTTGTATTAGTGCGTATATTAAAATTGATAATAACGCTTCGCGTAAGGCCTTTGAAAAAGCGGGATATGTACTAGATGTGGTTCTCGAATATAATTCCCATCCAAGTTATCATTATATAAAGAAATATGAAAATAGGTAATTTTACAATAGACGATACAAGCCCAGTTTTTATAATTGCAGAACTTTCTGCAAATCATAATGGGAGTTTAGATAATGCTTTGGCAACAATAAAAGCAGCAAAAAGAGCTGGAGCCGATTGTATAAAACTGCAAACCTATACTGCCGATACAATTACACTTGATTCGGATAAAGAGGATTTTGTAATAAAAGGTACCATTTGGAATGGAAAAAAATTGCACACTTTATACCAAGAAGCTTATACTCCATGGGAATGGCATGAGAAAATTTACCAAGTAGCCAAAGAGGAAGGATTAATATGTTTCTCCTCTCCATTTGACAAGACAGCGGTCGATTTACTAGAGGATTTAGATTCACCAGCTTACAAGATAGCTTCTTTTGAAATAACTGATATTCCTCTTATCGAATATGTGGCTTCCAAAGGCAAACCAGTTATTATATCTACGGGTATTGCTCGTCAAGAAGATATCGAATTGGCTCTTGATGCTTGCCATCGTATGGGAAATTTTGATATTGCGTTATTAAAATGTACTTCTAGTTATCCAGCTCCAATTGAAGAAGCAAATATGTGTATGGTCAAAGATTTAGCCCAAAGGTACAACGTTATATCGGGACTTTCCGATCATACTATGGGTAGTACAGTTCCTGTTGTTGCTACTGTTTTTGGAGCAAAAATTATTGAAAAACATTTTATTATTGATAGAGCAATTGGTGGTCCAGATGCCTCTTTTTCTATGAATGAGGAAGAGTTTACTGCTATGGTAAAAGCTGTTCGTGAAGCCGAAAAAGCATCGGGAGTTGTTGATTATAATTTAACAGAAAAACAAGAAAAAGGAAGAGACTTTAGTCGATCACTTTATGTTGCAGAAGATATTTTAGCTGGAGCACTTTTTACAGAGAAAAATTTACGATCTGTGCGACCTGGATTTGGTTTGCATCCTAAATATTATGATCAATTATTGGGAAAAAAAGCAACTATCAATCTAGAAAAAGGAACGCCGATGAGACTTGAATTTGCAGAAAAATAACGGATAATTATGACACATCTCGATACTATTAAAAATAAGACTATTTTACTGCAAACTACCTATCAACCAACACCCCATTTAGAGACCGAACTGGAAATAATGGAACGTCTTTTACAAAATGGGAACGTTGTTTTTTGGGTAATTTGTCAAGGTGATTTTCAAACATGTTTTCATAATCCAAAACATGATGAAAATACAGCTATAATAGGTATATCAAATGATACAAATCATAGAGCAAAAGGATATGCTAGCAAAATGATTGAAATAGCATCAAATGAATTTTTGAAGCAAAATCAACAAATTTGTATTAGTGCGTATATTAAAATTGATAATAACGCTTCGCGTAAGGCCTTTGAAAAAGCGGGATATGTACTAGATGTGGTTCTCGAATATAATTCCCATCCAAGTTATCATTATATAAAGAAATATGAAAATAGGTAATTTTACAATAGACGATACAAGCCCAGTTTTTATAATTGCAGAACTTTCTGCAAATCATAATGGGAGTTTAGATAATGCTTTGGCAACAATAAAAGCAGCAAAAAGAGCTGGAGCCGATTGTATAAAACTGCAAACCTATACTGCCGATACAATTACACTTGATTCGGATAAAGAGGATTTTGTAATAAAAGGTACCATTTGGAATGGAAAAAAATTGCACACTTTATACCAAGAAGCTTATACTCCATGGGAATGGCATGAGAAAATTTACCAAGTAGCCAAAGAGGAAGGATTAATATGTTTCTCCTCTCCATTTGACAAGACAGCGGTCGATTTACTAGAGGATTTAGATTCACCAGCTTACAAGATAGCTTCTTTTGAAATAACTGATATTCCTCTTATCGAATATGTGGCTTCCAAAGGCAAACCAGTTATTATATCTACGGGTATTGCTCGTCAAGAAGATATCGAATTGGCTCTTGATGCTTGCCATCGTATGGGAAATTTTGATATTGCGTTATTAAAATGTACTTCTAGTTATCCAGCTCCAATTGAAGAAGCAAATATGTGTATGGTCAAAGATTTAGCCCAAAGGTACAACGTTATATCGGGACTTTCCGATCATACTATGGGTAGTACAGTTCCTGTTGTTGCTACTGTTTTTGGAGCAAAAATTATTGAAAAACATTTTATTATTGATAGAGCAATTGGTGGTCCAGATGCCTCTTTTTCTATGAATGAGGAAGAGTTTACTGCTATGGTAAAAGCTGTTCGTGAAGCCGAAAAAGCATCGGGAGTTGTTGATTATAATTTAACAGAAAAACAAGAAAAAGGAAGAGACTTTAGTCGATCACTTTATGTTGCAGAAGATATTTTAGCTGGAGCACTTTTTACAGAGAAAAATTTACGATCTGTGCGACCTGGATTTGGTTTGCATCCTAAATATTATGATCAATTATTGGGAAAAAAAGCAACTATCAATCTAGAAAAAGGAACGCCGATGAGACTTGAATTTGCAGAAAAATAACGGATAATTATGACACATCTCGATACTATTAAAAATAAGACTATTTTACTGCAAACTACCTATCAACCAACACCCCATTTAGAGACCGAACTGGAAATAATGGAACGTCTTTTACAAAATGGGAACGTTGTTTTTTGGGTAATTTGTCAAGGTGATTTTCAAACATGTTTTCATAATCCAAAACATAAAGAAATGGATTGTATGGTTTGTCACTCTAGAGTTAAAAGTGGTTATACTGTATTGAAGAAAAATGTAATAAATCATAGGAACCTTCATGTTTTAAAATATAATGAATTTTTAAAATTGAAAGATTTCCAACAATCCAAGTTTTCATCCAAATTTACTTTTAATGATTTGAAAGATTTAAAATCATATCATTATAAATCGTATGATTGTGGATTGGCTACAGCCTCTTCTTTGGTTTCTTTTACTAGAAATCATGAGCCCAATTTGTCTGAACACTATGATTTTATTAATAGAGGATTACTCACCGGTGCCTATTTGTTTGAAACTTTTCAGTTGATAGTCGATAAGATAAATCCCGATTTGGTTATATTATTTAATGGAAGGTTTATAGAAAATAGGCCTTTGTTGAGAGTTTGTCAGCAAAGAAATATTAATTATGCTACTCATGAACGAGGAGGTAAAATCAATAACTTTTTATTCCGTATTAATTCAATACCACACTCAATAGAGACCATTAGTGCCGAAATGGAATCATTATGGGAAAATGCTGGTACAGATAAAAACGAAATTGGAGAAACATTTTATAGTAACAGAATAAAAAGAGTTGAAGACGCTTGGTATTCCTTTACCAAGGAACAACAGGAGGGAAGATTACCGGAAAGTTTCAAAAATAATAAAGGTAAAAAGGTTGTTACGATTTTCAATTCGTCATTAGACGAATATGAAGGGTTAGAAGGTTTTGGTCCTTACTTTTATTCGAATGACAATGAAGGAATTAAACAAATTTGTGAAAGTTTAGCAGCGTACCCAAATATTAAATTATATTTAAGGGTTCACCCTAACTTGAAAGGATTAAAAAATAGTCAGAACAAGTTTTTATACGACAATATTTCGAGTATAGCAACAGTTGAGGTGATTGCTGCTGAGGACAGTGTTGATACGTATGCATTAATTAACCAAAGTGATATTATTATTGTCTTTGGTTCAACTGTAGGAGCCGAAGCGGCCTTTGCTGGAAAGAATGTACTATTGTTAGGAAGGGCTGCCTATGAAAATTTAAATTGCGTTGTTATTCCTAAAAGTCATGATGAGTTAATTTCGATTTTAACAAATGATCAGTATCAATTTCCACAGGTAAATCATGAAGCAGCATTGAAATACGGTTATTGGAATGAAAAATTTGGAATTGATTATCAGTTTTACAAACCTATAAATTTGGCAAAAGGGACCTATCATGACAAGCAGATTAAGGCAAGCCCTATTGTAAACGAAATGAGAAGAATCATCCAAAAGCTAAATGGAACATACAAAAAATAATTATCCAAAAATTGCTTTCAGTTGTATCAAAAACCTATCAATGATTCCTAATTTTAGATAACTAGAACGAAGATTTTCTTTATAAAATTTAATCTGTTTGGAGCTTTGATTTTTTGCTTTTCTCATAATTCTTCCAATTGATTTATGAAGCATTTTGTCTAATAGAACAGCATCAAAGTTACCTAAAACTTGATTTTGATTCGTAAGTTGTGTATAGCATCTAGCTATTAATTTGATTTCTTCAAATGTTAAATTTTTTTGACCTTCAATTAGTTGCAAATAGGAGTTAATGTTTAGATCATTTTTATCAATTCCTAACTCATTCAATAGACCAATTTTTATAAGGCGGTTTGACTTTTTTACATTGTCAATTTTTGTTTGGCTTATATTGGTATCATGAATTCTGTATGATACTAGCGATTCTTGAATAATATAAAATTTTGTTTTAGTAATTAACCTGCTCCATAAATGAAAATCTTCAACAGGAACATATTCCTTGTCATACTTATTATCTCCAAGTATATCTTTCCTAAAAAAAGCAGTAGAATTTCCTATAGTACAATCAATCAAGAAATTTACTTTTATTTGTTCGTGTTTTTGTGGATGTTGGATAACTTTACCCTTTATGTTATCTCCAAAAGTAGTAAACCAACTTCCGCAAACCCCTATATCAATGTTTTTTTCTAAGACATCAATTTGTTTTTCAAAACGAGTTGGTTGAGCAATATCATCTGCATCAAGTAGTGCAATATATTTGCCTCTTGTTAAACTGAACCCTTCATTTCTTAAACTTGCAGGGCCAACATTTTCGGCTTTGTCAATAAAGACAATACGCGAATCTTTGCTTAGATAGTTTTCAATTATTAATTTGCTTGAGTCGGTTGATTTATCGTTTAAAATGATTAATTCAAAATGAGTATATGTTTGATTTAAAACACTATCTATTGCTTCATTCAAATATTTTTCCGCATTGTATACGGGCATTACGACTGAGATTACGGGAAGTGTAGAGTTATTCATTTTATGATAAACCTTTTGGGCAAATATACTATATTTGTCAGAGTTATAAATCATTCTTTATGTCCTATTTGATTTCTGTTATTGTTCCTTGTTACAATCAAGCCAATTTTTTAGACGAAACATTATATTCAATTTTAAATCAATCGTATTCGTATTGGGAATGTATTATTGTCAATGATGGATCGCCTGATGACACCGAAAATATTGCAAAAAAATGGACAAATAAAGACTCACGTTTTAAATATATAAGTAAAGAGAATGGGGGGTTGAGTAGTGCAAGAAATAAAGGATTAGAAATAGCAAAAGGAGATTTTATTCAGTTTTTAGATTCGGATGATTTATTGCAGTCAGATAAATTTCAAAAATCTATAGATGCAATTGAAAGAGATGCTGCCGATGTTGTAATTACCAATTTTATTCGTTTTAAAAAGAATTTAAATCAGTTAAAAAAAGCTTTTTGTAAGTTAGAAGAGCAATCATTTTCTTTTGAATCAATACTATTGCAATGGGATAGAAAATTTTCGATTCCAATACACTGTGGCCTTTTTAGAAGAACAACCATTGGGAATATTGTGTTTAATGAACAGCTAAAAGCAAAAGAAGATTGGATGTTTTGGATTCAAACTTTTAAGCGTAATCCCAAAGTTTCTTTTATTAATGAAAATATGGCCCAGTACAGAATGCACAATAAAGGAATGACAAAAAATAATTCCTTGATGGAAGAGAATCAAAGAAATGCGTATCTCTTAATATATGATTCCTTGGACGACCATTACAAAGAAAAGTTTTTCGAAAGATTAATCCATGAATTGGAGCATTCTAAACATGAGTACAGGAAGTTTAAAGATAATATTTTTTACAGAAAGATTTTTTATAATATTAAAAAACTATTCAGATAAAACAATTTTTTGCTTCGTTTTTAATGACTTGCTCAATGGTGCTCCGACGAGTAAAACGGCAAATAGGCTCCAATATTTTGGTTTAAAAAGACTTTTAAAAAGATATTGAACTCGCAACTTATTCAAGATTATTTTTTGCCATAGATAGCCATAATGTTTTCCTATGATGTATAGATAAGAAATTTTGTGTTCAATTTTTATGGCCATAGAACTTGGAGTACTAGCACCATGAAAATGAATGTACTTTGCCTCAGGAATTAAATATGCGTATTTTTCAATTTTTTCTAGTCTTTTACATAAATCTGTTTCTTCAAAATAAAGAAAGAGAGTAGTATCAAATCCTCCAACAGTATTAAAATCTTCGGTTTTCAATACCATAAAACTACCAGACACAAACTGACCTCTTTTGGGTTCAGTGTAGTTTTTTTTGCGATTTGGATATTTTTTTGGGTTTATTTTTTCCAATATGCTTCTGCCCAAAATTTCTTTAGCTGGTGAGGCATAATGATCTAAAGTTGGTAGTAGACTTCCGTCTTCTTTGTAAGCCAATGGGCCACATATTCCTATACTTGAGTCGG
>CAZLEU010000040.1:0-22253 GCA_964558625.1 uncultured Flavobacterium sp. | reverse complement strand
AAAGTTTCATCAACCTCATCAATGTTATCCGTAGTAGTAGGTACATTGAAAGAAGAGGTAGTTGTATTAGCAGGAATTGTAATGGTAACAGGAGTAGTAGTATAATCAGCATTAGATGCTGTTCCATTTGTAAGATTGAAAGTAAAAGTAGTTGGTACAGCTACAGGATTACTAAGTGTGACAGGGAACGTGATTTGACCACCCTCCGTTATTGAAGCATCATCAACAGTTATAACTAAACCAGTATCATTATCATTGATTGTTCCTAAACCAGTGTCAGAAGTATTACCAACAGTTCCTGTTGAAGAAGCAATCGATAAAACCAATGTTTCAGGAACTTCGACTATAGCATCATCTACAGTATTAATTGTAAAACTTGATGTTGTTGTATTGGCAGGAATTGTGATTGTTAAAGAACCTGGTGGAGTCCAGTCTGCATTTGAAGTTGTTTGATTAGTAATGGCAAATGTCAAAGTAATTGGCGATGTTATCGAATTACTTAATGAAATTGGAAAAACTAAAGCTCCACCTTCAGTAACAGTAAAATCACCAATTGTAACAGTTGGAGGAACTGTAATAGATGGCGTTACAGATGAGCAATCGTTGGCAGCAACAGGGTCAGTATTTGTTCCATTGATGCATGCAGTATTAGTATAATTTCCAGTTGGATTCACAGTTACATCAATTGTTAAGACTGCACTGGATCCATTATTTAAATTTCCTATTGCCCAAACACCTGTTGCATCATTATATGTCCCAGAAGTGGCTGTATATGAAACAAAAGTATAACCAGTAGGAAGTAAATCCGTAACGTTAACATTAGTATCATTACTAATACCTAAATTTGAGGCAGTGATAGAAAAGGAAATAGTATTACCTGATATAGCACTTGCAGGACCTGTTTTAACAACTCTTAAGTCAGAACATCCTTTGAATGTAAAAGTTGTAATTTCTTCAGATTTAACTCCCCACCCCCAAGTGTTAATTATACGTCCATTTCCAAAATCATTACAAGTATTACTATCATCTTCATTATTTGGTATGGCTCCATTGTCGGGAGCAGGAATTAATTGACTAGCATTACCGTCAAAACTCCATGCGTGAGCAGGACCTGGAGTACCAACTATTGAATTATCAATACCAGCACCAGTTTGATTGTTAGTTGTGACAGAACAATCGGTTCCGACATTGTTAAGTAGCGTATCGTCCCAATACATCAAAGAATTTGTAATCTGAACAGGTTCAATAACAGCAACATTAATACCGTTTTTATTAACTTCGGCATCATACAATGGTAAGTTAAAACGACCCATTAAATAATTCAAAGATAAAGACATTAATGTACCATCAGGAACTACTGCCCCAAAACCGTCTAAACCATTCCATGAGATGCTATTATTACCTGCAGATAAATTTGTAGCTTCGATAATAACATCGGAAGTACTCGGTTGATAACCTGGGGTACCATTTACATCTATCAAAAGTCTTACATCCCCTGGCTCACTAATGTTGAAATTTATATTATAAGGTCCGCAATTGGTAATAGCGGGGTTTAGGAAAGTAGGAGGTAAAGGTACAGTAGCAACAGGATATTGTATTACATCGGGTTGATTTAAGAATATCTTGTAACCGTTTGGCAAAGTGGGAGCAGTGGCACTATTAATAGATCTTCTTGTTGTTGTAAAAGGACCCACATTGGTCACACCATAACTATTTAATGCTAAGTCATATGCTAAGGGTTTGAAACCTGCTCCAAAATTAACTCTCAAGATTACCTGATCATCTGTATAAACAAATAAATTTGGAGTTGAACTTGCTGTTTGAATAACACCAAACCCATCTACAGGAATTGTACCATTTGCAGATGTTGTTGGAGTAAGAGCTACTAATCCCCATTTGTCGGAATGTATTCTTCCTGATCTTCTTGGGTTGGCACCACTAGATCTAGCAACTGTTAAATCAAAGTATGGAGAAACAGCTCTACCTGTTATACTCGTGATAGGTGTTACGCCCCCATCAGCACTTCTGTAAAATTCAATCCAATATTCTCCAGTTTCAGATGGGTCAAATACTAAAGGATCATAACCATTTACAACACCACCAATATTTGGACCATTTATAGCTTCGTTATAAGTGTCAATACTACCAGGAACATTGTTTGCACTGTTCCATAATCCTGACTGTACAACTTGGTTGTCAGATGGTCTATGTATTCTATAATATAAATCACTAATTCTTGTTGCATTTACTTGTACATAGGTTCTCCAGTCAAAACCAAAGTAAAGGTTTTCGGTTGCTGGATTATTAATGTAAAAATAAATCCTATTATCCTCGCCAGCAGGAGTTACATTATTCCAGTATGACCCAGAACGAATATCTGGAGCAATAAGTACACCAGTTATAGCTGATGAAGAAGGAGAAAGTGAAGGAGTACCTTCTGCAAAGGCATTGTTATTATGTAACAACAACGAAAATAAACCAAATAAAAAAAAATTACTTAGCCTTGAAGTAGATATAAAATCCATATTTTAATTTGTTTTAGATTGGGTAATCAAGAAAAATGTAACTATTTAGCACACTTACACTTTTCAGAACCAAAAATAGATAAGAAACTTTCATTATCATGTAGAATCTCTATGAATTGCAATTTTAGTCGATGAAAAACTAAAAATGAGTAGAAGTAACTACAAAAAATGATTTTTTTATTAAATAATATTGGTTTCTTGAATTACGTTATCAACATTTTTTTTAACATTTAACAATAGTTAACAAAGCAATAAAAAAATGTTAATAACTAATTAAAATATCGTTAAAATGCAATATTAATCGATTAAAATACATTTTTTATCCCATTAAAAGTCATTTAGCTTTAATAAACTGTTAATAACAGGTTCTTTTAATAGTTGTTGTAATTTTCTAAATTTGTCACCAATAGTTGTGCAAAAAAATATGAAAAAACTTATACTAGTAAGACACGCAAAAGCTACTCAGGATACTGCTTTTAAGGATTTTGATAGGAATATAATCCCCAAAGGTGTAAAAAACGCAATCTTGGTAGCTCAAAAATCTAAACTCTTGCTAGATTCAAGCTATACAATTTGGTCAAGTACTGCCGTTAGAGCTTTTGAAACATGTAAAATTTTTGCACAAGTTTGGGAATACGATTTAAATCAAATAATTCTCAAAGATGATTTATATACATTTGATTGCGAAGCATTAGAAAAAATCATCAAAACTTGTCCATGTACTACAAAAAAATTAGTTATTTTTGGGCATAATAATGCATTAACAAATTTCGCCAACCAATTTGGCAGTCAATATATCGATTCAATCCCTACTTCAGGATTGGTTTCAATTATATTTGATGTTGACAATTGGCAAGAAATAAGAAAAGGAAAAACCGATAATAGTATTTTCCCTAATCATTTCATATAATAGTATGAGTTTAGAAAAAAATTACAGATATATTGATAGAGAAAAAAGTTGGTTGTCATTTAATGCACGTGTTCTTCAGGAAGCAGCAGACGAAACGGTTCCATTATTAGATAGACTTCGTTTTTTAGGAATTTTTTCCAACAACCTTGATGAATTTTTTAGAGTAAGATACGCCGCAATTCGTCGTCTAAGTTTGGCAGGAATTTCGGGAGAAAATGTATTAGGTGGTATTTCGGCACAACAACTGGTAAAAGAAATTACCGAAATTGTGATCAAACAACAGGCAGAAAGTTTAAGAATCCTTAAAATTATAGAAACAGAACTCGAAAAAGAAAACATCTTAATCGTTAACGAGACCCAACTTTCCCCAGAACATCAATCATTTGTTAAAGATTTTTTTATCCAAAAAATAAGTCCTGAACTGGTCACAATTATCCTAAACGATCTCGATGAGTTTCCATTATTAAAAGATACCGCGGGCTATTTAGCCATTAAATTAGTAATGAAAGCTAAAGAAAAAAATTCTTTATTAGGATTGGTAAAGCCCAAAAAAGAAAAAAGATACGCTTTAATCGAAATTCCAAAAAACACCAATAGGATAGTTGAACTCCCATCGGACAATGATAAAAAATATATCATGCTTCTTGACGATGTAATCCGTTTTAACTTAGGAAGTATTTTCAATATTTTTGACTATGAGAGTATTTCTGCTCATATGATCAAAATTACTAGAGACGCGCAACTCGAAATAGATTCTGATATCAATAAAAGTATGCTCGAAAAAATCGCAACTTCTGTAAGAGATAGACGTATTGGAGAACCAGTGCGTTTTGTTTATGATACTGCGATAAGCAAAGACACACTCAAATTCTTTCTTACCAGAATGGGTATTGATGCTTCAGATAGCATAATTCCTGGCGGTCGTTACCATAACCGACGTGATTATATGGATTTTCCAAACCTAGGTAGACACGATCTGCTATACAAGCCAAAGTTCCCACTACCCGTTCATGGACTCTCGCTAGAAGGAAGTATCCTCAACAAAATTGCACAGAAAGATTATTTGGTATTTGCACCATATCAGTCATTTTCATATTTAATTAAATTTTTGAGGGAAGCTGCTCTAGATCCAAAAGTTACTTCTATAAAGATAACACTATATAGATTGGCCAAAAACTCTCAAATCATCAGTTCGCTTATCAATGCTGCCAAAAACGGAAAGAAAGTCACAGTTCAAATTGAGTTGCAAGCCCGTTTTGACGAAGCAAGTAATATCTCATATGCCGAACAAATGCAAACCGAAGGAATACAACTCATCTTTGGTATAAAAGGATTAAAAGTACACAGCAAGATTTGTGTAATCGAACGGATCGAAGACGATGAAAAACTAAAACGTTTTGGATTAATATCAACCGGAAATTTTAACGAATCTACAGCTAAAGTTTATACCGACGTAACGCTTTTTACAAGTCACCAAAAAATTCTAAAAGATGTCAGTAAAGTTTTCGACTTTTTCGATGTCAATTACCGAGTACATCGTTACAAACACCTTATCGTTTCACCACATTATAGTCGTTCTCGTTTTAATAAGCTAATCGACAGAGAAATTCACAATGCGCTTGCAGGAAAATCAGCTTATATTAATTTGAAAATGAATAGCATGTCCGATTTTCAAATGATAGACAAACTTTACGATGCTAGCAATGCAGGTGTCAAAATCAAATTACAAGTAAGAGGTATTTGCTCACTTATTCCTGGCGTAAAAAACATGTCCGAAAACATCGAAGCCATTAGTATAGTAGACAATTTTCTCGAACATTCTCGAGTATTCATTTTTGGTAACGATGATAATCCAGAAGTGTTTATTTCGAGTGCCGACTTTATGACACGTAATCTCGACGGAAGAGTAGAAGTAACCTGTCCTATATACCAAGAAGATATCAAAAAACAACTAATAGATAATTTCAATATAGGTTGGAAAGGTAATGTCAAAGCTCGTTATCACTCAGAAAAACTAGACAATAAATACAGAATTCGAAAACCAAACGAACCCGTTTTTAGAGCACAACTCGAAACGTACAACTATTACGAAAAAAATGTAGAAAATATAATTGACAAAATATAATATGAGCCTATTTCCAGCTATTCGTTACAAGCACTTGTTGTAGCACTTTTTTTTCTAAGTCTTTATAAGAGCTTCCGATGGTCGCTTTATAAAACCAAGAAAAAAGAAGTGATACAACTGCGTGGCTTTTCACTTTTATCTGGGGCAGGTTAGTGCAAATAACAATCAAATAACTCCCAAATCAGAAATGATTTCAATCAAAAAATACGCAGCAATCGATATTGGCTCCAACGCCATGCGATTGCTTATAACCAATATTGTAGAGCAAGAAGGAAAAGAAACACAATTCAATAAAAGTGCTTTAATTCGTGTACCAATTCGCTTGGGTCAAGATGCATTTACAGTTGGCGAAATTTCGCCAGAAAACATCGATCGTATGACCGATGCCATGACCGCATTTAGACTTCTCATGAAAGTATATAAAATAGACAAGTACAAAGCCTGTGCCACATCGGCAATGCGAGAAGCCTATAACGGAAAAGAAGTAACCGAAATCATACGTGAAAAATCAGAAATTGATATCGAAATCATCGATGGAAAAGTAGAAGCTGCCATTATTGCTTCTTCCGATTTGCATAGTTTCCTTTCTACCGACAAAACCTATCTTTATGTAGATGTCGGTGGAGGTAGTACCGAGTTTTCTTTGTTTTCTAATGGTAAAATGATTGTATCCAAATCATTCAAAAACGGAACCGTTCGCTTGTTAAACAACATGGTAAACGATATTGTTTGGGAAGAAATAGAGAAATGGATTAAGACCAATACCCAAGATTATGACAATATTACCTTGATAGGTTCGGGAGGAAACATCAACAAATTATTTAAACTATCTGGCAAACAACAAGATAAACCGTTGTCTTATTTGTATTTAAATTCGCAATACCAATATTTAAACTCGCTCACATATGAGCAGCGTATTGCAGAAATGGGATTAAATACTGACCGTGCCGACGTAATTATACCAGCGACTCGTATCTACCTTAACGCCATGAAATGGAGTAATGCCCGTCATATTTATGTGCCAAAAATAGGGCTTTCCGACGGAATCGTGAAGGCCATGTATTATAATCGCATCTGAAAATATCAAAATATATGCAGAAAATTTTCTTTCAATTAGTACTCTTATTACCAATAACATTTTATGCACAACAATATCCAGTTACCAAAGAAATTCCATATAAAATCGAAAAATTTTCAACTACTATTGAAGACAATTACAAATGGTTAGAAGCTGCTAATAGCGAAGAAGTTACAAATTGGGTACATGCACAAAATTTCCTAACCAATACACATTTAGATGAAATTTCAAAAAAATATTCTTTTGCTTCCAAAATAGAAGAGTATAATTCATTGGCAACTAATAGTTTGCCTTCTAAAAAAGGGAAATATTTTTATTCCATATACAGAAAAGATAAATCACTACCTAGCGCATTATTCTACAGGAAAAATCTAAATGATATAGCAATAGAAATCGTTAATCCATTTAAGATTACAAAAGACAAAGATAACTATATTTCGGGTTATTATCCCTCTAGAAACAGCAAGTATGTTGCAGTAAGCATCAGTTTAGGAGGAAGCGACAAAAATCAAGTTCGATTTGCAGAAATTGATACCAGAAACATTATAGATGATGTTATTAGTAATGTTAAACTATCCAATATTGTTTGGAATTTAGATAGAGGTGTTTATTACAAGAAAAACACAAACAAAATTGCGACAGCCAAAGATTCGACTTTTCAAATTTTTTATCATTCCATTGGAACCAAACAAGATGATGATAAGCTAGTTTATGACGCTACAAAAACCAATGGAAGAATTAATTTGTCAAAGTCAGGTGACAAGCTTTTAATTGTTGAAAAAAATGATAAAGGCGTTACTTATCGAACAGCCAAATTAGATTCTGAAACCTATGAACTTGAAAACATTATAGAAAATGATACAACCGATTTGGACTTTCATTATTTCAAAAAAAACAGATTTTATTTCTCCTCAAAAGACTATGATTGGGGCGAAATTCGTTATTTTGATATAAATAACAAAAGCGAAGAAAAAGTAATTATTCCACAAATTTATAATCATTTACTCGTTGGTTCAGAATTTTTAGAGGATTATATTGTTTGTAAATATAAAACAGTTGGCAAAAATTACATTAGTGTTTATGACTACGAAGGTCAGTTTATTAGAAAGTTTGATGCACCTTCAGGGTTTGATTTTACCATCAAATTTTATGATTCCGAAAAAGATGATTTGTATGTAAGTTTTAGCTCTTACACCGTTTCATATCAAAATTTTAGACTCAATCTTAAAACAGGTGAAGTGCATCAGTATTTTAACGACTACATTCAGCCAAAACCCACTATTTTTCCATTAGATTACTTTGAAACAAAGATTCTAACTTTCAAAAGCAGAGATGGAAAAGACGTACCTATTACAATTGTACATAAAAAAGGATTAAAATTAGATGGTAATAATCCAACATTGTTAGAAGCTTATGGCGGTTACGGTATAGTTAGTGGCTACTCATTTGATTCTGGTTTATTGTGCTTTCTAGATAAAGGAGGCGTTTATGCATATGCTGCCATTAGAGGAGGCGGAGAAAAAGGACGTAATTGGCATAGAGACGGAAAAGGGTTAAAAAAAATGAATTCATTCAATGATTTTATTGATGCAGCCGAGTATTTAATTAAAGAAAATTACACTTCGCCCACAAAATTAGGAATTACGGGAGCTTCAAATGGTGGTTTGCTTATAGGAGCAGTAATGACACTTCGACCAGATTTATTTAAAGTGGCTATTCCTAAAGTCGGTGTTTTTGATATGCTCAATTATGACACATTTACAGCTGGAACCTATTGGAAAAGTGAATATGGTAATGTGGAGAAAGAAAAAGAGTTTAGAAACTTACTTTCCTATTCGCCTTTTCATAATATAAAACCCAAAACAAATTATCCAGCAACACTTATTATGACTGGCGAAAATGACGATAGAGTTGTGCCATCACACTCCTATAAGTTTGCCGCAAAAATGCAAAATAACGAAGGGCAAACCAATCCAGTTTACTTGAGAATTAGTTCGAATTCTGGTCATTTTGGAAAAGCAAATTATAATGAAGCCGTCGAAGAAGATGCCTTGTTTTATAGCTTTTTATTGTATCATTTGACCAATTAGTTAACAGCCTTCTTTTTTACAATAAAAGCACATATCAAAGAGAAGAAAATACCAATAGGTAGTATCTCTATATAAGTTAATCCAATAACATATAAAGGATTTTTATATGATTCTTTCATCTCATTCATTTTAGCAGTCTGTATTGCAATTTCGTTTGCACTCAATCCACTCGATTGCAGTTTTGCTATTTCACTTGCGGCATATTTTTCCATAAAATCAGGATAGAAATTATGCAATTCAAAAAGCCAAACAATAACGTATATTGTTGAAATCACCAACGCTATAAAAAATCCAATTGTAAAAGCTTTTCCAAATGAAACAGAACCATTATTGAGAGTATCTCTATATTGTTTCATCCCAATAAATGTAAATAGAAAAGCAATGAACATTCCTGTAAATCCAAGAGCATAACTTACAACATCATTTTCAATATTTTGAGAATGAAAGTAGACACTTATTCCCATAAAAAAGGCAGCAATCAAACCGCCAATAATGCCATTTTTTATGATAATTTTTTTCATAATGATAGTTTTTTTGGTTAGTATTTCAAAGATATGAAAATTAAATAACTTTTTTTTCTACAAAAAATATATATCTTTAGCATCCAAACAAAAAACAAAATGGAAAACCAAAATCAGGATAATTTTAAAAGAGAACTTGGATTATTAGACGGCACTATGCTTGTTATTGGTTCAATGATAGGATCGGGAATATTCATTGTAAGTTCAGACATAGCAAGACAAGTTGGTTCGGCTGGATGGTTAACTTTAATATGGATTATTTCGGGCATAATAACCATGATTGCAGCTGTTAGCTATGGTGAATTGAGTGCTATGTTTCCTAATGCCGGTGGACAATATGTATATTTAAAAGAAGCCTACAACAAACTAATTGCTTTTTTATACGGTTGGAGTTTTTTTGCTGTAATACAAACAGGAACAATAGCAGCAGTAGGAGTAGGTTTTTCTAAATTTGCGGCCTACCTCGTTCCGGCATTAAGTGACGAAAACATCTTGATAGATTTGGGAACTTTCAAGTTAAATGCCGCTCAAATCGTCTCGATTATTACAATTGTTTTTCTAACCTATCTTAACAGTCGTGGAGTTAAAAATAGTAAAACATTACAAACAGTTCTAACAGTAATAAAGATTCTTTCTTTGTTTGGATTACTAGTTTTCGGAATATTATTAGCTGCTAAAGCAGATGTTTGGAACGCCAATTGGACAGATATATGGACACCAAGAACTTATGTAAAAGAAACAAGTTCATGGTTACCGATTTCAGGAATGGCATTAGTTTCGGGAATTGCGGCTGCTATGGTAGGGTCACTATTTTCTAGTGATGCATGGAATGGCGTAACTTTTATAGCTGGCGAAATAAAGAATCCAAAGAAAAATGTTGGACTAAGTTTGTTTTTAGGGACATTGACAGTTAGTATCATTTATGTTTTGGTAAACCTTATGTATTTGGCAGTAATTCCTTTAGATGAAATTGCAACAGCAAAATCAGATAGAGTAGCAGTAGTTGCTTCTGAATATATTTTTGGAAACATCGGAACATTAATCATTGCCATCATGATTATGATTTCGACTTTTGCTTGTAACAATGGTTTGATTATGGCGGGAGCAAGAGTTTATTATACAATGGCTAAAGATGGTCTCTTCTTCAAAAAAGCGGCTAGTTTAAATAATGCAAGTGTTCCTGCTTGGGCATTATGGGCACAATGTGTTTGGGCATCTTTTTTATGTTTAACAGGTAAATATGGTGATTTGCTAGACTTTGTAATTATAATAGTATTGATATTTTACATACTAACTATTTACGGTATTTTCATTCTTAGGAAAAAAATGCCCAATGCCGAAAGACCTTACAAAGCATTTGGATATCCATTTTTACCAATGCTTTATATAGTTTTGGCATCGGCAATTTCTGTAGCACTGCTTATAACTAAAACAAGTACTTGCGGTTGGGGCGTATTGATTATGCTAATAGGAATTCCTGTTTACTATTTGGTAAAAGAAAAAGAATAAAAGAATTATTTTTTAATGTTTTCTATATGATGTTTTGTATGATAATGTGTGAAATAGCCAAACTCTCTCAGTGTCAATTTTCCTAATAATGGATGCGGCAAAAGCAGTGTTGATAACTCTTTTTCGCTAAATTTTGACAAGCGTTTTTCGAATTTTTGTTGTTCTTTTTTATACGATTTTAATAATTTTTCCTTCGCGATTTTTTCAACTTCTTTTATCTGAAAAGGATTGTTGGGAATAAGAATGGAGGCTAGTTTCCCCAGATATTTAGCTACTACTTCATCATAGCTTTTTTCATTTCGGTTGTTGACACCAAATTTATATTTCAAGAAAAATTTTGGTAGCATAAATCCTTTATTACTTTGCTGTAAAGCATTTATCAAGTGACCTACTTCTTCGGCAATACTCCATTTCCCATTTGGTCTTGGTGTATTTAGTGTCACATCATCAACCGATTCAAGATATTCATTAACTTCATCATGAATTGATTGTATTATCGATATAAGTTCTTGTTTTGTCATTGTTTGTAAAAAATTAATTCAGCTAAATCCATTTATTTTCTTTTCCAGTTGCATCTAGAATATCGATGTCTAAAGCTAATTTGAAATGTTCGGCTACTTTAAATGCATCAACTTTATCATCGGTTTTATAAAAAGTAATATGCTTGTTGCCTTTGTAAAATAGGTTTAGCAATATAATATCAGTTTTAAATGTTCCAACTGTCGCTGCATAAATGTTTATATTAGTTTTCTCATTTGTTTTAAATACTGAAATGTATTCAAATTCTGGACAAGGTTTCCATTTGCCAAATTTTAATCCAAAAACAGATTTTATAGTTCTATAAGTTTTATTTTCAAGATTTATCTCAGAACCTTCAGTTCCTAACATATTTATGCCAATGAGTGTTAGAAAAATTCCAATAAAAATATTTTTGAATAAGAAAATAGCAATGCCTAATAGTATGAAGACAATAGCCAGCACTTTTTTCATTGGTAAAATATTTTGTAAATAAGTAACTGTCTTCATTAAAGTTTATTTTTTAAAAGTTTATTAATTAATGAAATTTGTCCTAAATGATAATAACTGTGTTCAATCATTCCATCAATGTTTCGTATATATGAGCCATATTTTTCATCTACAAAAGGCTCGTTTAGTTTTTCATTTGACATTTTTTCTATATGCGTTGCAAATTCTTCTGCGTCATTCCAAAATTGCACTAAAAATTCTTCCCATTGACTTTGTGATTCAATAGGTTTAAAATCAAAACTATAAATGTCTCTTATTTCAAGATTTCCACCATTAAAAACATTGTTTATTCCTTTTATGTAGTAATGAATGTGTTGTGCCAAAACGGCAATTGTATTGAGCGAATCAATTTGGGTTGTTGCAATTTTATAATCCAAACCTTCCAATTGATTTTTATAATTGGTATTGGCTATCCATGTTCCATTGAGGATTACTTCTCTAAATCGGTTGGCTAATTGTTGACCTATTGTGTTCATTTTTACACTATTTCAAACGTTCCAAAACACCTTTTCGTTTTACAATATTTTTATAATCCCACTGAATGTCTCTCGATTTTCGAACCCAACGTTCAATATCTTCTACCTTTATTTCTTCTGTTGATGTATAGGTTTTGGAAGCATCTTTGAACTTCCCAGTTCCAGGTTTTAATTGATTTTCATCAAAACTGGCACCGCTCCAAAACATCAATCGTAAGCCATTTTTTAATTTGTCATAACCCACAATCGGATTTCCATCCAAAAACCAAACGGGATGTGAATGCCAAATTTTGTTTTCGGCTTCGGGTAGATTTTTTGTAATAATTGCTACCAGTTGGTCGCTAATTGCTTTGTATTCTTCAGGCAAAGCGTTGTTGTAGTTTTGAATTTCTTTTAACATTTAAAAAAAAATTAATCTTTTAAGGGAACGTAAAATTCGCCTTCTGTTATTGCGATATTTTCACCAGCATTTTTGGTGATGGTGCCTTCAAAATTTCCTTTCACTTCAGTGGCAGAAATACTTGTTATTGTTACTTTATAATCATTAATTTCGTTATTAAAGTTGTTGAAGTTTGTTGAACCATCTAGCACATATCTTGACTGTATATCAAAGTCAGTTTCTAAATAAGTTCCTGTAGAAATTATACCATTCAAATTCCATATTTCAATGTCATAAGTTGGAAAACTTGAACCATTTACTGCTCCTAAAGTAAGATGTACCAAATTGTTGCCATTAAGTCCTTTTTGACCCGTGACCAAGTTGGAAAACACTTTTTGCTCGCCATTAAATTTTGCTTTGATATAATAGGAAGAAGCATTTGTATTTGTTGAATCGTCTTTGCTGCATGAAAGTAATAATGTTGTGGTAAGTAGTAAAAGTAGTTTTTTCATTTCGTTTCAATATTTTTAAAAAGTAAATATACAAAAAATCCCCAATGTTGAATTGAGGATTGTTTTAGTTTAAGATTTTGATTGCAAGCGCGAGTATCTGGATCGTGACTATATTAGTCTACATATTCCAATATATCACCAGGCTGGCAATCTAATGCTTTGCAGATGGCTTCAAGCGTGTTAAAGCGAATGGCTTTGGCTTTTCCTGTTTTTAGAATGGATAAATTGGATAATGTCAAATCGACTTTTTCGGAAAGTTCGTTTAATGACATTTTTCTCTTTGCCATCATTACATCAAGGTTTACGACTATTGGCATACTTATATTGTTAATTCGTTTTCGGTTTGAATCTCGACTCCTTTTTTGATAATAAAAGAAATTATAAATAAAATAATTCCCATGAACAGCCATACATCGCCACCATCAAAACGCAAATCCTCTACTTTCGGCAACAGAATATTTTGAGTTTCTAACCAAGCTGCATAATTTTTTCCGTAGTTACAAAAAAGACCTATGCCAAATGCTAAATAAGAACTAAGTGCTATAAATTTTTGTAAAGCATCGTTAAAAGGTCGTGTTAAGTCTAATTTTTTATCATGTAATAATTTTACGATAAGGTAAAACAAAATGGCTTTTAGAACTGACACAATAATCATTAAAGATGTTAAGACTACAAAATTGCCAGAATCACGCATAAATAAATTGGATAAGTCTAAGCCGTTCCAATAGTTGCTGGCATTGTTTGTTTTGGTTGCAAATGGTAAAACGGTATTGATAATAAAACCGCCTGTTTCTATACAAATACCGATGAATATAATCCAAGCGATAAAAAGCAATACATAAAGTAATTGCTTGGTGCTAATTTTGATTTCCATAATTTCTATTATTTTAAGTTGATGGGGTAAAAATAATAAAAATTTATTGATAAACAATAAAAATATATTAAAAAACTTAAAAATATTTAAACTTATTTTTTTTAAATTATGTTTATAGAAAATAAAACTAATTTTATATATTTGATTATTAAACTTTTTCTTTTGAAAGATACTAACGCAAAAAAATATTTCAGATTTTCTGATAATGGTAGAGTTTTTATGATTACAGACAAGGAATCATCTGAATTACCATCATATGTTACTTCTTCATTTAATAATGCTGCAAGGTTTTTTCTTATTACTTTGAGCGCACTTAAGCAGGCAAATAGGACAGCTTTTGATTATGATGATTTAATAAAAATTTTTCAAGGTAGAAAAGAAGTTGTTTTCAATAAAAAGGAGGAAAAAAAGTTAAGACCAAATGAAAATGAATATACCAAAATGAATGAATATATCATTGATTTTGCTACCGACCATTTGCCTATAAAAGATTCAAATCTAACAATTTCAAAGAATATTTTAAATTCAATTAGAACTGAAATGTATTCTAAATATGTTGAATCACATATTGATCAAAAAATTTCTTATCCAATTTTGTTCTTAGAATCGTATGGAAACACTCCAATAATTAGTTTTAAGATATATTATATTCAATCTAGGGAGATTGAGAAGTTAAAAAGTTTTAACGGAACGGAAATATTTTATGTAAATTGTGATTACTTTGCTTTCAAGTCAAATTTTGATTTCTTTATTGACATATATGATTTTATTGATGTAGAATTGAACTTGAATGGGTCACAAAAGATTAATGATAATGAGTTTTACAATTTTATTAACCCCTTAAAAATATAGTAATGTTTAGTAATGATGAAAGAATAGAAAGAATAAATAAGTTTCTACAAATAGATGCTTACAAGGAATTATTTCCAGATAATTTTAGTTTATCTAAAGATGATATTCCATTGTCGAAATATTATGTTATTTCTGAAAACAAACATGTTTTGGTAGCAACAACAACTCCCAATGCAACTGATATTCCTGTTGAATCTAAAGATTTATTTTTTGCTGCATCAGTATTACTTTCTATTGTTACTGCTGCACTAGCAAAAGATGGTAAAAAGTTAGAAGATCAGGAATCTGTAGCTAAGATTTTTAATAAGAATCAATCAACCGCTCATATTGGTTCTTATGAGAATAATTTTGAATACTCTAACTCAGAATTTTCTATTAGTACAGCGCTTCTTAAGACATTAATTAAAGGACTTTCTCCTGGTGCTGGTGCTATTGGAATTGCAGAAGAGATTTTAAGCATTATGGGAGATAGTATTAAGTTTGCTTTGACAAATCAGCAATCATCAAAAAAGATTGCACATGTAATGTTTATAACTGAATATTTAATGGGAGTTCCGTTAGTTACAATTAGTATTTTTTGGTTAATTGCTAGCGAAGCCTCATTTGTAACTACCACAAATTGTCATAGCACGACTTCACAAACAATTAAATCTAGAATCAAAAGAGATGATTTTATGTTTGTTGATCCTGCTTGGATTGCTAAATATGGACCAGGCTTAGTAAATACACCTGAATTTGATAAAATTGTTGATGAGTTTTATAAGTTATTAAAAGTTTAGTATTAAGAAATATATTTGACTAAATACTTTCACCAAAAGTCAGCAAATTTTTATCAGGATCTAACAAAGAAAACTCTCTTTGTCCCCAAGGTTTGGTTTCCAATAATCCGTTGGGATGAATCCATACTTTGGCATCTAAAAGTGTTTGGTAAAGCGAATCAATTTTATCGGTTCTTATATAAACCTGACCGTAATTTTCGTCTGGATTTAGGTCTTTGAATTCAAAAAAATGGAGTTCAATCGCGTCTTTTTCTACCATCAAATAACTATCATAGTCTCCAATTTCGGTAAAACCAAGTTGGTTGATGTAATAGTCTTTAGTCTCTTTTTTACTTCGCATTGGAAGTTTTGGGTTGACATTAGTTAGCATGAATCTTTTGTTTTAGTAAAGGTAAATATACAAAAAATCCCCAATTCAGTTTTGAGGATATTTTATTCGTTTCGTAGTATTTTCTCCATTTTGCGCCCTTTGGCTAGTTCATCTACTAGTTTGTCCAAATAGCGGATTTGTTGTGTTAACTCGTTGGTGATTTCTTCTACGCGATAACCACAAATTACACCTGTTATCAAATGCGCGTTTGGGTTAAGTTGGGCTTCTTTGAAAAACTGCTCGAAGGTAAGTTTGTCTTCTATGGTTTTTTGTAATGCTTTTTCATTGTAACCCGTTAGCCATTCTATCACTTGGTGCAATTCTTCTTTGGTTCTGTTTTTCTTTTCTACTTTGGTTACATAGTGCGGATAAACCGATGCAAAAGTCATTTTGGACATACGCTCATCGTGGTGGGCTGTGCTGCTCATGCTTTTTCTTTTTTTTTTTTTTTTTAACTATACCATTTCTTTGATTTTCAAATATAATAAATAAAAACATTTCTGTGGTTAGTATGTATGTTTGGATTATGAAAACTGTATTCAAATTTACGTCGTCAGTGTTTGTATATATCTTAGCCTGCATGACATAAATACATACTTGCATGGCATATATCTAAACCTGCATTGTATATATCCAAACTTGCATGACATAAATCTAAACCTTTATGGTTTATATCTAAATAGGGTAAGTAGTTTTAAATATTCGGTTTGGTTTTTTTACTAATACGATTAGACATAAAAAAAATTGCCAAAATTTCTTCTGACAACTTTCTTAATATTAACTTTTAAAAATTAGAATTACTCCGTAGTAATACTTCTATAACTTGAAATTGGTTTTGGTATTGTGGGGTTTGAAAAAAACTACAGGTTTTGAGGTTGAAGTTTTTGTGGGTTTATGAAGCAAAGGCAGAAAAATTCGCATAGCAGTGGCAGCAGATGTATTTAATACTTATGTGAAGAAAATACAGAAAAATTAAAGGATTAAGAAATTGAAGGTAGATTTATATTTTAAAATAAATCCCGTTAGGGATTCTATATCGGTAAAAAAGTAACTCCTTAGAAAAGAAATCCCGTTAGAGATTCCATATCGGTAAAAAAGTAGCCTACTAGAAAAGAAATCCCGTTAGGGATTCTATATCGGTAAAAAGTAACTCCTTAGAAAGTAAATCCCGTTAGAGATTAAATATTGGTAAAAAAGTAACTCCTTAGAAAAGAAATCCCGTTAGAGATTAAATATTGGTAAAAAAGTAACTCCTTAGAAAATAAATCCCGTTAGGGATTCTATATCGGTAAAGAAAGTAGCTCCTTAGAAAGTAAATCCCGTTAGAGATTAAATATTGGTAAAAAAGGAACCTACTAGAAAAGAAATCCCGTAGGGATGCTATTCAGATTAGATCTTTAAAAATGTAACGCTCATCATACTCTATCTCAAAAACTTTTAAAAACTTCAAGTATTCTTCTCTAAATGATTCTTTCTTATGATGATTTTCTTGATTTTGAATGTACCTAATAACATTATTGACATGTGATTTGGAATAAGAAAAAGCACCGTATCCTTCTTGCCATTCAAATTTTACTTTTAAAAACTTCTTTTCATTTATCCATTTGGAAGAACTACCTTTTATATCTTGCAATAAGTCAGAAATTGATTGACTTGGTCGCATACCTATAAAAATATGCAAATGGTCTGGCATTCCATTTATAGCTAATAATTTGTGATTATTTTCTTTAATAATACCTGAAATATATTTGTATAATTCTTCTTTAAAAGAGGCATGAATAAGGCCATCGCGATATTTTACTGCAAAAACAAATTGTAGATGTATTTGTGTATAGGTATTTGCCATTTTCAAATATCGTCCCTACGGGACTTTGTAAACTATTGATTATGTTTTTACCAAAATTGAATCCCTAACGGGATTGATGACTGGAAATATATATGTAATGAATTCTTGAATAATTATTTATCAAATTGAATTTCTAGCTAGAGTTTTATTTTCAACTATACAAAGTAAAAGATTTTTCAGATAAGCTCTAGATTTGCGAATCACTTTTTGTTTCTAAATTTCTTTTAACGAACAGTAACTGACTTTTGATGCCTTCTATCTTGATTAATTGTTTGGTTTGAATTGTCAAATTATTCTGTTTTATTCCTCTTTTAGATTGTAGCAAGAATAACTCATTTGGTTGCTTTTTCTTTTCTGATAGCAAATTTGCCAAAGCTTTTAGTTTTATACTTTGGTCTAATTTTTTTTGCATTACCTCATACTTTCGCTGTGCTTTAATAAGCTGATATTCTAATTCTATTGTTTGCGACTGCAATTGCTTGTTTACTAATTCTTTTTGTGTGTTTAGCAGTTCGTTTTTGCCTTTGCTGTTTTTTTGCGATTGATTAAAATAGGTTATAAGCTCGGCAAGCTTTATAGATGTTGCTGCTGGTAATTCTCGTTTTCTTGTTTCATACATAGCTAATTGGCTCAACGGAATTAGCAAATACATTGCCAAATCTTGTTGCGTAAGACCGAGTTCTTCTCTTATTTGTTGTGTAACATTAACTTCTTTTTTTATTGGTTGAGTAACTTTCATGGTTGTGATAATTTTTTCAAAATTAATTTTTTTATCACACTTTTGTGATAATTTTTCCATAAAGTAATTTTTTATCACAACTTTGTGATAATTTTTTTAGTAGTTGAAAATTTATCACAAACTATTTTATAAAAAAAAACTACAAGGTTTAGTTGTAGTTTTTTTATTTAGATTATTGGCAAGGATTTTAAATCCAGACTATCGAGCGTATTATCTTTTTGGTCTATCACCTGAACCAGTTCCTTTTTTAATCTGTTCCGATAATTCTCTCTGTCTTCTTTCCTCTTCAATCCTTCTTCTTTCCTCTTCCTGTCTTCTTCTTTCTTCAATTTCTCTTCTAATTTTGTCGTCTTCGCTCATTTTTTATAGTTTTTGATTAATAAATATAATTAAAAAAATAATTCCAATTATGAAACATAATAATGAAATCATATTAAAGAGTTTAGTTAATTTGTCAAAAATATTTTGATAGCAATCATAAATTTTATAGTTGCTTTTGAAATCTTTTTTTTCAAGTTCTCTTATTTCTTCTTTTATATATTTAATATCATATTTGTTAGCGTAATATCCAGTTAGTTGAGATATTAAATTAATCACTAGTGCTACAGCAAAATAAATACATGCATTATATACCTGCAATTTATCAATTTCTTTAAAATTTTCAAAAAAACTCATGCATAGTGCTATACCACCGCTGGATAGAGAAATTATTAATATATCAAATCTTTCAATTGAATATTTTTCTCTAGTTTCTGCTTTAATTGTATAAGCTTTTAATTCTTTTAAATATTTTTTGTCTTCTTTTTGCATTTTTATGTTTTTACTAAAAAAGGGAAATGTTTTTATAGAATAATTTATTTCCCAATATATTTTTCTACTATGCCACTAGGCATAGTTGGAGATGAGTCTTCTTTTAATAAGCCTGTATCAGATCTACTAAATAAAGATTGTAAAATTAAGTGTCTATCAACTTCTTCAACTGAAGTGTCTTTTTTTAGAGCCAAATATACATGTGTAAGTTGTTCTCTTTCTTCAGCATCTCTTGATAAATGATATGTACTAAAAGTTAGTCTTGCAAGTATTTTAATACCATATGCCAATAAAGAAATAATTGTTATTAATATTATTGACCATTTTATCCCTTTATATATTATTATTAAAAACAGATTCCATATTTCCATCTGATATTTTAAATAATAAAATGAATAATAAATTTACTGCAAAAACTACTAGTATTATTAACCAAGTTAGAAATTTTTGACCTTCATTTTTTAAATCTATTGCTCTCTTATTCCAATAATTAGCTGGAGCTTCTAATCGTAATTTTTCACGATATAATTCTTCATTTGTATTTATATTTTGTTGTGCATTTAGATAAAAATTGTCAAATTCTGTAGTTGTGGATTTAAACCAAGAAGAAAACATTGAATCTTTTTTATCTTTTATAACATCGATTTCTTCTACTTTTTTGACAAGATTATTTTTAGATTCTTGGATTACTTCATCAATTTGATTTTCAGTTGTGTTTACATAACTTTCGAAAGAGTTTCGAATTGAACTAATCGAGGCTTTTTCATTAGATTTTCTAGTTTTTAGGTTATTCAAACCTTGTAATTTGAATTCATAAGCTCTTAAAATCCCATTTAAAGAATCTATATTATTTGTAGATATATTTATATTGCATAAATAACTATATGCACCATTAACATAGTTTGGGTTTTCATTATTTATGTCTATTAGAAATTTTGATTCAGATGAATCAAAAGTGAAAACATAAAGATCTGAATTTGTTTTTTCACTTTGTAATTGATTTAAAATTCTACTCCATTTATTATCAAGTCCATATGAGTCGGAATCTAATAATTCCAAAATTTGAGTTTTTATTTTTCTGAAATAATCTTTTGAATCATTAAGATAAGTTGGTAAATCATTTGAATTCCAACCCTCATATTGTCTAAAAACGAATCCATAAATTGAATTTAACCCTTTTAATTTAATTGAATAATTGACAGAAGGATAATTAATATTCACTTCGTAATTCTTAAATTTCTCTAAAAATTCGGATTCATTTACTTTCTTTCTAAATTCTGTTAAATTCATTCTTGTAACATTAATATTTATTTTCTTTTCTTCATTAGTGTTGGCTCAGAATTCAAACCTCCAATAAAGTAAAAAATATGATTTGTAAAGCTTGAAATTCTCTTAAAATATTCTAAAAATTCATATATACTATTGCCTAATTCATATTCAGCAGTATTGTGTTTTACAATATCAGTACCTAAAATTTTCATGGCTTCTGTCTTGTCTATTACAAATCCATGATCTTTATATTTATAAACTAGTTCATTAGCAATATGACCTGCATTTCTTGGGAGATTTTCGGTATGAGTATTCAAAAGGTTTTCAGCATATTGCATTGCTGATTCTGCCACCCTTTCATAATATCCTATTTGTACAGGCTCTATTGACATATTCAGGTATTTAGCAAACATTTCAAATGATTTTGGGTTTTCAGAAACTAATTGAGCTATGTGTTCTATTGAGTTTTTTAGCCCTAAAGTTGGTAACCCGTTAATTTGTGGGTCGATTGGACCAAGTTCACTAAGACTTCCCATATGAATTTCATTTGCTGCACAGCATAATAAAGTTGCTGCTGATTTTGCATGTCTAGGCACTACTACTAAAAATTGTCCATTTGAATATTCTCGACATAATTTTCCTATTAGATATGCAGAACCTGGGACACCACCATTTGATAATAATACCATCAAAACTGGTTTTTGTTTGTCAAAAGTTGTAACAGCACTATATATCTTATCGGCATCGCTTTTTAACATTGTGCTATCATCATAAAGAATTACTATATTATAAGCTTTAGAAATATCAAAATTTTCAATTTCTTGATTTAATAATTGTCTAAATTTTTCTTGAAATTCGTTGATACTTGAATCATTTCCATCATCACCATATGCATCAAATAATAATTTTACAACATCAAATTTTTGAATTTTTTTTTCTGAAATTTCTACAACATGATTATTTACTGTATTTATTTCTTCTTTTACTACTTTTTTTGTCATTGTTTGTGAAATTTTTATGTGTGGAAATTGAATATAATAACTATTCAATTTAGAAATAAAGTCAAACTTAGAGATTAATTTTTTTTCTTACAAATAAATCCTACAAACTACTCGAATAATCGACAAAAAACACAAAACGTTTCAAGTATTACCGTATTTTGGTTTTTGAGGACTTAAGTTATTGGTAAACAGACTTGTTTTAAACCTCTATTTTCACAAAAGACCACAACCATCTAGCCCTGATTACTTCACATTGTATTTATTTTTTATAGGAGTTCAGTGAACTTCGTTTGCAGCAACTACCGCGTAGTGCGGATAGCAGGAATAGGGTAACTCGAAAGGCGCTTGCCATTGCTTCGCCTGTTCGCTATCGCTCGAGTCGCTTCTAAGATTCTTCCAGAAAGAAAATAGGATTAGATTCCTCCGGAAACGAGAGCTTTGCTCGAACTGGCGAAGCAATGACAAAATTGAACATAAAAAGACCTGTCAGGTTTTCAAAACCTGACAGGTCTAATCAAACTAAAACCAACCTAATTTATTAATTTTTAAAGGTTCTCGATAC
>CAZLEU010000039.1:0-22283 GCA_964558625.1 uncultured Flavobacterium sp. | reverse complement strand
GGGTTCAAAGGAGTATCAATTATTGATTGGAAATTAAAATATACTGTTGTAGTAGTCGTAAGAGTGGTTCCTCCAGGAATTTCTGTTCCTGTTCCGTTTGGACCAGTCCAATAACTTCCAAATTGTAATGCTGGAAGTGTATAATTGTCACATACAGTATTGTCAGTTTCAGTAAATGAAGTTGGTTGAATTAAAGTAATTTGTAATGGAAATTCCTCAGTACATGGATTAGCAGCTGTTACTAAGTTGGATATGTAAACCGTTTGCGTAAAAGTACCTACAAACCCTGATGGTATTGAAATTAATGTTCCAGCAGGAATTTCAGGTAATTGACTGTTTGGATTTACCCCATCGTATGGATTTGTAAAATATTTACCATTTGTTAATGGAGGTAATGTATAACCAGGTGTACCACAATAAACAACATTTTCAGGTTTATCTACTCCCAATAATGGGCTAATTGTAACAGGAAAACTTGTTGTTACATAACAATTTTGACTTCCAATGACGTATACTCTCACATAAATTGTTGTGAGTGTTGTTGGTATAATTGCCAAACCTGAACCATCTAATTGAATAGCATCTGTATTGGTATCTGCACCAAGTTGTGAATTATGGTAGGAAACTCCATATGTACTTGGTGATTGCCCATTAAGGATACCAGTATCTAAAGAACTCAAATTTGTAATAGCATTCAAGATTGTTGGAGTTCTAGAACATAATTCTAACGGAGCTGGTGTGACAATTGCTCCAGGAGGATTTGTAGTACCCAAAGTAAACTGTTTTATCGCTGGACATGGATTTCCAGGTTGGGCTATTCTAATGAATATTGTTGTTAGTGGACCATTATAATTTTGAGGCAATGGATTTGTATTATTTTCAGCGGCTAATTGGCTTGGATGATAACTAACAATAGGGGTGTAAGAAAGTCCTGCACTCACAACAGGAGTATTTTGAAATAAATTGTACGGAGTCGTATCTCCAACACATCTGAATATGTTATTAGGATTAGGAGTAGTAACTGGAGGAACAAATTCAACTGTGACGCTATCAAAAAAACCATCTGGTGTATTACAGGTGTTAAATGTATATACAACATTATAAGTGTGTGTACCTATAGCTTCTCCTGCAGGTATAGTGTAAGATGGCCCATTTGCTCCAGCAATTGCAGCTCCATCTTTTCTCCAAAGATAAGTATTGGCAGCACTTAATCCAGTATTTAATGTTAATGAAGTACCTTCACATTGAGCGTTGTTATTCGCAACCGTCATATCATTGCCTAATATATTTTGTGCTTGATATTGTGGAACATACTGCTCAATAAAAACGGCCGAATCATATTGAATATCATTTCTATCTGCAATAACAATTTTTACTCTGTAAGTATGAGTAGGATCTATTGTGGCTGAGGCAGTCATTGAAACGGTTCTTCCGAAAAAATTTATTGGAGCAGTTAAATTGTTTGGAGCGTCGTAAAAAGCACCAAATAATGATGCATTGGCATCAGAACAAGATGTGTTGTATGTGTTTTCACGAATGGTATTTACAGAAACAATTTGGTTAGTTGTTGCTGTAGTTGCTATATTTATAGGTGCAGCACCTGTTGTTAAATCATACAACAATATTACCATAGCATCTGAAGCGGTTAAATCACATTGATTGCTACCGTATTCTTCTGAAGCAAACACATAATTCAACTTGAAGGTAGTTAACTGCGATGTAAAATTGAATTCTAATGACGAAGCATTAGTGAAATTTGTCGAACCTACAATAGAATTCATATCCGAATCTCCAGGCCATGCATTTGTCCCATCACCAATATAGTTAGGTAATAATTTTGGACCTGGAATACTATTAATGTATCCAGTTGACAAAACTACTCCATTAGAAAATGGAAAGTTCACACCAGCAGGTCTATTAAACGTCCCAACACTATTTGAGTTACCAAAATTGGATCCCGAAGAGACAGACCAATTACTTGTCGTGACACATTTTGAATTAATGATTTTATCACTCAATTGTTGCGGAGTTCCTGTAGAAACAGTCAACCCTTGAGAGAATATCTTTAATGAGGCTATTGTAAAAAGTAGGACTAATGTTTTTTTCATAATAATTCAACGTAGGTAATAGGTATTTTAGTGTGCAAATTAATTAAAAAAATATCGATTAATTGAATAAAAGGAAGACAAAATACACAAAAAAGACATTTTATATATAAAATTCTTACATATATCAAAATTTAGAATTTATTCATCCTAATAAAAGAAAATTAAAAATTATAAAATCAAAATTTAATATACTAAAACTCAAAATTTTTAAATTCATACTTATTACTTACCTTTGCATTCTTATTAAAAAAACGAAAATGTCTTTACAGGAAATTCTTAACCCAAGTATCAAAAAAGCAATTCAAGAATTGTTTGAAGTTTCAATAGAAAAACTAGAATTTCAGGCTACTAGGAAAGATTTTGAAGGCGATGTTACAGTTGTGATTTTTCCGTTATTAAAAGTTATAAAAGAAAACCCAGTAGAAATAGGGACTAAAATTGGGAACTATTTGGCTGAAAATCTAGATGAAGTTGAAAAGTTTAATGTAGTTGCAGGTTTTTTAAATATTGTTATTTCAGATTCTTATTTTGTTAATTTTTTCAACAAAATTTTACCAAATAAAACATTTGGATTTGTTCCTATTGCCCAAAATGATAATGCGGTTATGGTAGAATATTCGTCGCCTAATACCAATAAACCATTGCATTTAGGACACGTTCGTAACAATTTATTAGGTTATTCAGTAGCCGAAATTATAAAAGCTTCTGGTAAAAAAGTTTACAAAACCCAAATCATAAACGATAGAGGAATTCACATTTGCAAATCAATGTTGGCTTGGCAAAAATTCGGGAAAGGAGAGACTCCAGAAACTTCGGGTTTAAAAGGGGATAAATTGGTTGGAAATTATTATGTGAAATTCGATCAAGAATATAAAGCTCAAATCAATGATTTGATTTCCAAAGGAATTAATGAAGAAGAGGCCAAGAAAACTGCTCCAATTATACTCGAAGCTCAACAAATGCTTTTAGACTGGGAAGCAGGAAAGCCAGAGGTAATCCAACTTTGGAAAACCATGAACCAATGGGTTTATGATGGTTTTGCTCAAACATATGAGAATTTGGGTGTAAATTTTGATAGTTATTACTACGAATCAAACACCTATTTGTTAGGAAAAGAAGTGGTGCAATTTGGACTTGAAAAAGGGATTTTCGAAAAAGATCCTGATGGTTCAGTTTGGATAGATTTGACCGAAGACGGATTAGATAGAAAAATAGTGCTTCGTTCTGATGGGACAGCTGTTTATATGACACAAGATATTGGTACTGCGATTCAACGTGTAAAAGATTTTCCAGATGTTGATGGAATGGTTTATGCCGTCGGAAATGAACAAGATTACCATTTTAAAGTTTTGTTCTTAATATTGAAAAAATTAGGATTTGACTGGGCTGACAACCTATTCCATTTATCTTATGGAATGGTAGAATTGCCTTCTGGAAAAATGAAATCGCGTGAAGGTACTGTGGTTGATGCGGACGACTTGATGCAAGAAATGACCACAACAGCGCAATCTATTTCGGAAGAATTAGGAAAATTGGATGGATATTCAAACGAAGAAAAAAACAAATTGTATAAAACGATTGGACTTGGAGCTTTGAAATATTATATTCTGAAAGTTGACCCAAAAAAACAAATTCTTTTCAATCCAGAAGAATCGGTTGATTTTGCAGGCAATACAGGACCATTTATTCAATATACATATGCTCGCATCCAATCAATTTTGCGTAAAGCCAATTTTGATTTTATCACACCGAGCCAAGTAAAGATACTGCACGAAAAAGAAAAAGAATTGGTAAAACAAATAGCCCTTTTTCCTGAAATTATTCAGAATGCGGCACAAAATCATAGTCCCGCATTAATTGCGAATTACACTTATGATTTGGTAAAAGAATTTAATTCATTCTATCAAAATGTATCGATTCTTGGTGAAGAAAATCATGATAAAAAGGTTTTCAGAGTTCAACTATCACATAAAGTGGCCGACACGATTAAATTGGCATTTGGATTATTAGGAATTGATGTACCAGAGCGTATGTAATAAAGTATATTGCTAACAAAAGAAAAAAATGATTAACAGTTTAAAGAGTATTGAACATTTTGATCTTGAGTTACTTTCAGAAATTAAAGATCATTCGGTTGTAAAAGAAGTTGCTAAAGGAACAGAATTAATCCGTGATGGACAATATATTACTTCAGTTCCGATTGTTATTACAGGTTCGATCAAAGTTTTCACAACCTATAGTGAAAAAGAATTTTTACTGTATTATATTCGACCATCTGAGAGTTGTGTTCTATCTTTTATTATTAGTCAAAAACAAGAGCCAAGTACCATTTTTGCCAGAGCAGAAGAAGACAGCAAAATCCTCCTAATGCCTTTTGAAAAAGTTACACAATGGATTAAGAAATACCCAGAGTTTAGCGCAATGTATTTCAATCAATTCAATTATCGTTATTACGACTTGATAGATACTCTAAACCACGTTTTGTTTGATCGATTAGACACACGATTATATGCTTATCTAGTTGAGAAAGCAAAAATAACCAACGTTTCAATTATTTCTATTTCTCACAAAGAGATTGCATACGAACTCGGAACTTCACGAGAAGTCATTACTAGGGTATTGAAAAAATTAGAAACAGAAAAGAAAGTAGCATTAACTTCAAAAGGTATACAAATCCTATAGTTGTGACTTAGGTCACTGCAAAACATTTTTTTTGATTTTACCTTTACCAAAAATAAATAATCATTTAGTAAATTTAAAATTAAAGAAAATGGAAAAAAACATGGGAAATGCAGATAGATTAATCAGAGTGATAATCGCTGCTGTTGTAGCATTTTTGTTTTATAATGGAACTCTTAGTGGAACTTTAGGTCTAGTTTTGATGATTTTTGCATCCGTATTTGTTGGAACCAGTCTTATACGTTTTTGTCCACTATACAAGATTTTCGGATTCAATACTTGTCCTGTAAAAAAATAAATAGCTAAAGAAGCGAAAAGTCACGTTGTCTTTTCGCTTCAAATAAAACAATAGCCGCAGCAACAGAAACATTCATCGAATCAATTTCGCCTTGCATTGGAATTATGATGTTTTGTGTGGCTTCATCTCGCCAAGCTTGCGTTAGTCCTGTAGCTTCGGTACCTACTACAATAGCGGTCGATTTTGTATAATTTTGGGTATGATAACGGGTCGAATTTTGTAAAGTTGCACTGTAAAAGTTTATTTTATTTTTTTTCAAAAAAGAAATAACTTCTTCTGTTGTTCCTATAGCGATTTGATTGGTAAACAAGCAACCAACACTTGACCTAACTACATTAGGATTATAGAGATCTGTTTTTGGATTGGCAATAATCACGGCATCAAGTCTTGCTGCATCTGCTGTTCGTAGCATTGCACCAATATTACCGGGTTTTTCAATTCCTTCGGCTACAAGAATTAGCGGATTGTTACCTAATTTTAAATCGGTTAATGCCAAAGACTTTATTTTTGCAATGGCAATAACACCTTCAGTTGTGTCACGATAAGCTATTTTTTGATACACTTCTTTTGTGATTTCAATAACTTCTATTCCTTGATTAATAAAAGTATTGATTTCCTTATCATCTATTAGTTCACGTAAAAAAAGAACCGTTTCCAATTCATATTTTCCTTTTTGTGCTAATTCAATTTCACGTTTTCCTTCAATTATAAAAGTACCTGATTGTTTTCGAGCTTTTGCTTTTTCTTGCAATTGCATAATCAATTTTATCAAAGGATTTTGTATGGAAGTAATTTGTTTCAAGAAAATAGATTTAGAAATTTATGCAAATGTAGTTAATAAAAAAATGCCTTAACAAAAGTGAAAAGGCATTTTTTTTAAATGAATTCACCTCTAATTTTTAATTATTTTTACAGTACTAACATTAGTGTCTGTTTCAACTTTAAAGAAATAGTTTCCAGAAGATAAATACGAAATATCAACAGAGGTTTCTTTAGAATTTATTTTTTCTGTTTTAATCAACTGTCCTAATACTGTATAAATGGAAATTGATCGAATAGTTTCTAAACCATTAAAAATAACTTTGCTAGAAGTTGGATTTGGATAATATGTAAAATGGGCTTTATTATATGAAGATGTAGTTAAATTTGCACAAGAAACAGTTGCATTCCAACCAGAAGCAGTAGTTGCTCCATCAGAATAAAATACAAAAGTTAATTTACCAGAAGGATGTGTCGAGGTAACGGTTCCAGGATTATTAGTGCCAGTAAATCCATATTGTTCTACTATATATGGAGCATTTGTATCCGGACCATTATAGATTTTTAAATTATCTGCACCATCCTCCAAATTAAATGAAGTAAAAGTAACCGATACTTCATCTCCTTCATTTATAGGACTCATAACGGTTGTTGTATATTCTCCATTACCATAATTTCCAGTAATCCCACCAGAATCTCTAAAATAGCCGTCAACACAATGATTTACAAGAGTGGTAAAATTCTTATTGATTAGAGTTGTAAAAGTATTTCCACTACAAGCAGAACGTAAGTAGATGGTATAATTTGATGCCGAATTCAAACCCAATATGGTGTAAGAGTTTGTAAAAACAGTTGTATATATGCCTGTTGGAGCTGCTCCTTGCGGAACAATTTCAATCTCGAATGTGCTAGAATCATTTGGGTTTGTCCATGTAAAAGTTGCACCTTCTATGGTTTCATTACTCACCGTAATGACAATATTATTATTGCATGAAGTTGAGAAATTATAAACAGATGAAAAAGGTGAGGAGTTGCAGATATTATTGGCTTTGACTCTCCAGTAATATGTAGTACCATAATCTAAGTTCTCTAAATCAATTTGATTTGTTATTGAATTTAAAGTTTGTAATTCATCTGTAAAATCAATGTTTTTTGCAATCTCTATTGTATAATTTGTAGCATTTTCACCACTATTAGTCCATGCGATTGTAGGATTAACATCAATTTGTGTAGCATTATTAATTGGTGAGATTAACGTTGGTGAAGAACTTATTTCTTCCTGAATATTTATTGTGAAAAATAGAGTAGAAGTAGTACTTCCTGATGTTGCTATTACCGTAATTGGATATGAACCAGTGGGAACCAAATTAAGATTTGAAATAAAAATCATATTTGGAGCTGTTGTTGTCAAACTTGCCGAATTAAATGTTGCATTTGAGCCAGCGGGTAATCCCGAAACCGAGAAAGTTGTTACCCCAGAAAAAGTTGGTAATACCTCCAATTGAAATTCAAAAAAAGTGGAATCAAAACCTTGACAAATATTATTTTTTAATGGCTTAGTTGTCGAAAGTAAAAAAGGCCTATTCACAACATTGCTTAGTATCAATGAGTAATTTTGTAAATCGTTTGTTAAATTCCCTTTGTGACTAACAGTAACGGTATAAGTTCCAGATGGATTTGTAATATCAACTCTTTCAATATTGTCAACAAAATTGTCTCCTTTTGTAGCTGCATCATCCATAAAAACAGGATTCAGTTTCCAAGGAAAGTGGATTATATCATTTTTTACAATTCGAAAATCTAAATCATTTACAAGTGAAGGGCTAAAAAAATCTACTTCACCACTAGTTACTACTTCGCCAGCTGGGTCAGTCCAGCAAATAGAACCAATCAATTGTTGAGTTGAATTGAAAGGTTGGATGTTGAATGAATAACTCTCACCTTGATTTAAAGTAATCTCTCTTATATTGGAACTTACTCCTTCACTAGTAATCAGATTTGCTGCTTTTTCAGCGTTTAATAATCCCCAACCAAAGCGATAATCTGGGCCAGGATCACTACCAGCTTCATCAGCAGTATGTAATGCAAGACCTCTTAATGTAGCTGCCCTCATGTAATTGCCTTTTACATTATTATAATGTTGTTGTAGAAGCAATAGCGTTCCAGCAACATTTGGTGACGACATTGAGGTTCCACTATATTGAGAATAGGAAATATTTGAATTGGCTGTAGATGATCTAACATCTACTCCTTTTCCACAAATATCAGGTTTAATTCTTCCGTCATCTGTTGGACCCCAACTACTAAATCCCGACATTACAACACTTGATGGACCAGTATAATTGGAAACCTGATTTACAGCACCTACTATGATGCCATTTTTTGAGTTACTTTTTCCAGAAAGTAAATCATAACCTTCTTTACTATCATTATAGCCAGAGTTCCTTGAGTTTCCAGCTGAATTTACAAACAGATAATAAGGAGCATTAAACATTAATCTGTCAAATGCTCTTGCATCTGCATTGTATTTTCCCCATTCATTAAGAGGAACATTGTCTGGGTCAGCACCATACGAATGATTTGATATAAGTAAGCCATTATTGGCAGCAATAGTACACTCACTAACATCGCTATTCCAGTCATAAGCTCGTAAATTTGCTTGTGAAGCCATTCCTTTAGATGCAGGACTTGCTGTGGCATTACCCATCATAGTTCCTGCAACATGTGTTGCGTGTGAATTATTTACAGAGGCATTATCTACCTGAGTAACCCTACCAACTAAAAGTTGATGCGTGTTTCTTACTTTTCCACCATCCCAAATTCCAATATTCATGTTTTGACCATCAAGACTCAGTCCCAAACTTCCGCCCGAATTCAATCTGTTTGCTCGTGTTGTTATTGCTGCCCCAACATTATCAGTTGTATAGTAAATAGGATTCCCATTTTTATCAACCCGCATTAATTCTGCAATTCCACCATTATTTTTAGTTTTAAAAATATCCCAACCTTTAATTTTGGCTAATGCTAACGCTTCGGCTTTTTGAACTCTAAAGATAGAATCATGTTCAATTGCCATTTTATTTAATTCAACAGAATTGTTGTAAGGAGTAATTTTTTTTATTTCTTCTCTTGTTTGGGAAAAAATTGAAATTGTGGAAAAACTAAAAAGGAAAACAAAAAAATTTAATTTCATTATTTTGGGGTTTTATAAAATTGTTTGCTAAATTAGTAAAAAATAGCAAGTTTTTATAAAATACCTCTAGCTTTAACTTCTAAATATTTATTAATTGTATCTAAAGTAAGATTTTCGGGTTGGGTCAAAACGGAGTATATACCATATTTCTTTAGTTCATTTACGATAAGTCTTTTTTCAAAATTGAATTTTTCTGCAATAACCTTATCGTAAACATCGTGAATGGTTACAGCTTTTTTATGAATAATCTGATTCAATTCGGTATTTTGAAAAAAGACAACCACCAACAAATGATTTTTTGCAATACCTTTCAAATAGGGGAGTTGTCTATGCAACCCATCCATAGTTTCAAAGTTTGTATATAAAATAATCAAACTCCTATGACTAATATTTTTCTTAATGTCAACATACAGCCTACTATAATCGCTTTCAAAAAAGTCAGTTTTGATATTATATAAGCTTTCAAGTATTTTTTGCATTTGCGAGGAACGTTTTTCAGCAAAAACTCTATTTTCGACTTTCTTTGAAAAAGAAAACATACCCGCTTTATCTTGTTTTTTCAAAATAACATTTGACAAAACCAAAGTTGCGTTAATGGCATAATCCAGTAAACTCAATCCGTTAAAAGGCATTTTCATCACACGACCTGTATCGATTGCCATATAAACAGATTGTGATTTTTCATCCTGAAATTGGTTTACCATTAACGAATTTTTCTTGGCAGTTGCCTTCCAGTTTAGGGTACGAATATCATCACCTTGAACATATTCTTTTATTTGTTCAAACTCCATTGTATGACCAATACGGCGAATCTTTTTTACACCATATTGAAACAAATTGTTTGAGAATGCTATCAAATCATATTTTCGTAACTGAATGTAGGAAGGATAAGTTGGAACCATCTCATTTTGAGCAAATCGATATCTTCTAGCAACTAATTTTAAAGGCGATGAAACATAAATATTTAATGTTCCAAAAAAGTATTCACCACGCTCAGTAGGTCGTAAATTGTAGTTAAAATTATCTTGTGATGTTGTTTTTATTTTTCTTTTAATTTCAAAGTCTCTAACCTGAAATTGATAAGGAATTTCGTCAATGGTTTTTGTGAAAATGGAAAAATTATAGTAATTTTTTATAGAAATTGAAATTTTATTTTCATCCCCATTAGACAACTTTTCAGGAGTTGTTCTTGTTGCTTGAATACCATTTTTGGTTATAAAAAGTATAAAAATATCTAACCCCAAGAAGGTTAAAACAATAAAAAGCATATACCAAACCGCATTATACAAAACAGGAAAAATAAAAGCACAGACAAACAGGCCTACAATCCCAATAAGAATGTAGAAGAAGAAATTGTTTAGGTATAAATCTTTAAAAAAAAGTTTCAATTTAGGTTACTATTGAGTTACTAAAAAACGATTAATTGAGTAGTAAATACTACCTTGGAATCTCGACCGATTCAATAATTTGTTTGATGATTTCAATACTTGAAATACCTTCCATTTCTCTTTCGGGTGTTACAATTACTCTATGTTGTAAAACCGGAATAGTTGCTTCTTTAATATCTTCTGGTGTAACAAAGTCTCTTCCTCTAATAGCAGCATAACCTTTTGCAGCATTCAATATTGAAATTGATGCTCTTGGTGAAGCTCCTAGATATAGAAAGGCATTTTCACGTGTGTTCACTACAATTTTAGCAATATATTCGATCAATTGAGGCTCAATAATAATTTGTTTTACCAAACTTTGATAATCGATGATTTCTGAACCCAAAAGAATTGTCTTAATATTTTCTAACTTGCCATTGTTTTGTAAAGAATGTTCACGTTGAATAATAGTAATTTCATCTTCCAAAATTGGATAATCTATCGAGATTTTGAATAAAAATCGATCCAACTGTGCTTCTGGCAAGCGATATGTTCCTTCTTGTTCAATTGGATTTTGAGTAGCAATTACCAAAAATGGAGTGTCCAAGACATATTGAGTGCCGTCCATAGTAATTTGACGTTCTTCCATAACCTCAAAAAGAGCAGCTTGTGTTTTGGCAGGAGCACGATTTATTTCATCAATCAAAATTAAATTTGAAAAAATAGGGCCTTTTTTGAATTCAAATTCTGATTTTTTCAAATCATAAACCGAAGTACCTAGAATATCAGAAGGCATTAAATCGGGAGTAAATTGAATTCGACTAAAACCAACATTTAATGTTTTAGCCAGCAATTTTGCAGTAATCGTTTTAGCAACACCTGGCACTCCTTCCAATAAAACATGTCCATTAGACAGTATTGCGACAAGCATTTGATCAATCATTTTATTTTGACCAACAATAACTTTACCAAGTTCAGCTTTTATCGCCGTTATGCTTTGCAAAAGCGGTGCTAAATTTATTCTCGACTCAAAATTGACATTCTCGTTTACCGATTCTAGATTGTTAAATTCTTCCATATCATTCTATTAATTGCGAGGAAAAGAGATACCTTACACTGCAAATCTCATCCTCAATTATTTTATTTTTTATTTTAATTTAAAAATTTTACGTCATGTACCAATACACCTCTACCTCTATACTATTTTATTCAAAAACATTCTCAATCGCTTTATTAATTTCTACCAAATCCTCTTCAATGCTATTGTGAGGACTTTTTTTATGATTATTAATTAAGTAAATCGCTTTCTCAATTATATAATAATCTTTCCCTGATTTTTGATGCAATCTTTTTATAAAATCAGCATCCAGTTTTGAGGTATCCATTAAAAATTCATTTCGAACTCTTTCGAGAAAATAAATTATTTTTTTGTCAATTATAGTGGTGTGATCACCTTCTTGATAATACAAATTCCCTATTGTTTTAGTAAAATCTACAGTTGTATTAGGTAATGGCTTTATAATAGGAACAATTCGTTGCTTTCTTTTTGCATTAAAAATCATAAAGAATAACATTCCAATCATAAATAGGAGCCAAGCCGATTTTAAAGCAGGATTTTTAAAAATAAAATTCAATTCAGAATCAGTCATTACTGAATTACTTCGTCCAGACAACCAGTGAATATCATTTTTAGGAAGATATGAGAGTACTTTTTCGGCATATTCTTTATGATTATCTTTGAGCAAATGATAATTAGTAAAAGCGGCAGGTTGCGTATGTAGATAAATTTCGCCACCATTATAGTTGACTTTAATAAAATTTACTCTTTTTGCATCCCCATTTTGATAACCAAGAACTTTGGTAGTAAGTGTATCAAATTTGCCAAAATAGTCTGGACCCACTTCTTCTTTTAAACTATATTTTTTAGTTCCCAACTTTTGATTAGAAAGCCACAATTTTTGAATACTATCAGATAATTTTAATTCAAAATTAGTTTCCACTTTTAAAGAATCGAGAATTACTTTTGGAAACTCCTTCATACTAATAAAAGCAGCATTTTTGTGTGAAACAAAATAAAGAATTTCTTGAGCAGATTCAGAATCAATTATTTTAGTATCAGAAATATATAGAAACGTTCCTTTTACCTTGTAATTGTTCACTAATGAATCATAATCATAACGAGATTCAAAATATTCATAAGGAGATTCCTTAAATCGCATAACCTTTTGCCCTGTCATTTTTTCTAATTCATGATCTAGAACATACAGACCAAATGGAATTTTATCATTTACACCATACGAAGGTTCCCAATTGATAGGCTTTGGTTTAGAAATATCCATAGCAACAATTAGTGCCAAAATGAGCACCAAAATAAGGATATATATTTTCAAACTTTTAGTCATTATAGAGAACGAATGGTTTTTTCAAATGCAATTTTTGCTTTTTCAAAAGTTGATTCTTCCAAGTCAAATTCACCATACCAAATATAGTTGTATAAATAGGAGAGATAGGCAAACTCCTCACGAAGAGTATCATTTTTTATTTCATACAAATAATCAGAATTGGTTTTTTCAATATCCCATTCTATTATTCCTTTTTCAGACATTCTTTTAAGTAACCATAAATAGAAATAACGAATACTAATTCTTTTTTGTCCAGCCAAAAGAGTTTCCTTTACAAGTTTTTCAAAATCTGTCTCATGCAAATTTCTTTCAATTTCATCTACCGAAACAATTTTTTTGTTTGCATTTTTGCCAAAAATCCATTGTCCTTCTTTATTCAAAATAGCTTTTACAATAAGATAAACAACAAAAATAACAACCAAAATTGCAATAGTCTTTAATATAAATACGACTACACTCATCGAAGTTCTCTCACTCGAAAACTTGAAAATATTCTGGAGTACTCTTGCCAACCATTCTTTAAACCTATCCCAAACATTTTTTTCGGGTGTTTTTATTTCATAAACAAATTCTTCGGTGTTGTATTTCTTTTTTAGATCAGTCTTGAATTTTATCTCCTCAATAACATCATTACGATCAACCTGTATGTCTTTTTCGGTAAAAGTATTTTTTTCATTCTTAGGTACGGTCAAACTGTCTTGAGCTTCAAGATGCAAACAAAATAGAAGAGCTATAAAAAGCAGTAATTTACCCATTAGTCACAGTAACTTTTCGATGAACAATAAATGGATAAGCCAGATAATAAAAAGCAATCATTGAAAGCGTGAAAAGAATGATAAAACTGCTTAACCAATTAGGCATATCAATAGAATAACGCGTTATAAAACCTTCGAGAAAACCTGCCGAAATGGTAAACGGAAAAGTACTTAAAAAGATTTTCATACTGTTTTTAAATCCAATTTTAAACGAGTTCATTCTCGAATATGTTTTTGGAAATAGGATAGAAGCACCCAAAATAAAACCTGCACTTGCCTCAATAACAATAGCAAAAATTTCCATAGAACCATGAATCCAAATACCACGAACACTTTGCCAAAAAACACCTTGTTGGTAAAAAAAATATTGAAACGAACCTAGCATGATACAATTTTGCAAGAAAACCATAAAAGTACCAATACCAGCAAAAAGGCCATACAAATAGCATCTTGCACCTACATAAAGATTATTAAAAGTAATACCAATAAAACTTCCCCAATTACTTCCCGATTTATAAACAGCTACTGGATTACCGTCCTTTATATTTTCCAAAGTCATGTTTACATACTCATCTCCCAAAATCAGTCTAACAAAATTTTCATCATATTTAGCAGAGAAAACACCAATAGAGACAGTTACAAAAAACAAAATAAATGCATAGAGTAAATACCGTTTATATTCGTAAACGACCAATGGAACTTCTGTTTTAAAGAAATAAACAAATCTATTTTTTTCTGTACGCTTAGTTTTATAAATTTTTTGGTAAATCTGTGAAGCCAAATGATTTAGATAAACAACCGTTTTACTTTTTGGATAATAAGTTTGCGCATATGACAAATCATTCATCAATTGAATGTATAAATTTGCCATTTCATCAGGATTTTTTTTAGATTTACCAAAAATTGCTTGCTCAAATTCAAGCCATTTTTCTTTATTTTGTTTTATAAACGCAACTTCTCTCATGGAAGGCTAAAATATAAAATATGACGCAAATAGCAATAAATACTACACAAAATGTTCAAATCAATTTTACCGCCGCAGGTGTTGGCGATAGAATTCTCGCGTATCTATTGGATTATCTTATAAAAATCGCATACGGAATCGTTATTTATGGAACCTTCTTTTATATATTAGGAATAAATAAATACCTAGACGCTACCGATCAATGGTCAATGATGGCAACAATACTCATTTTTGCGTTACCAATTATTTTCTACTCCATCATTCTCGAAAGTATTTTTGAAGGACAAACAGTTGGAAAAAAACTACTCAAAATAAAAGTTGTAAAAATAGATGGCTATCAAGCTACCTTTGCAGAATACCTCATACGTTGGTTCATGCGAATCATCGATATAACATTGTTCAATGGAATCATCGCACTTATAGCAGTATCGTCAAGCAAAAAAGGACAACGACTAGGAGATATGGTAGCAGGAACATCTGTTATAACTCTAAAAAATAATGTGACAATAAGCAGTACAATTTTAGAAGATATTGGAACAGAATATGTTCCCATCTACCCACTAGTAATCAAGCTTTCAGACAACGACATAAGAATTATAAAAGAAGCCTTTTTAAAAGCCGAAAAAAAAGATGACTTTGAAACAATTGATAAAATAAAAGCCAAAATTGAAACCGTAACTGGAATAAAAAACCAATCAGGTCGCCATGTCGATTTTATCAGAACAATCCTTAAAGATTATAATTATTATACACAGTCTATGTAAATTTAGACACAACTCAAGTCTAAACCAACTTCAAAAAATATAGCTTCGTCTTTTTTGATAATGGCTGTTGCTCTAAATATTTAAATATGCTTAAGCTCCTGCCAAAGTAGAAAAGCCAACTGCAGCAAAAAAGGATAAGACATCACACAATCCAGAACGTTGTCATATACCCAGAAACAACTTGCATACTTCTATAAATAATGTTACCTTAATTAAAAACAAAATCCGTCAGAGGCACAAGCCCGACGGATTTTTTCTATACAATAAACAACCTACTTTCTTACAATCTTACCACTAAAAATGCCATTCTCACTACTTATAGACAAGAAATACATACCACTAGGTTGAAGTGTCAAATCAATTCGTTCATGTTGCAAACCAGACAACCCATCCAATTTTTGTTCAGAGATTAACTGCCCTTGAACATTAGTAACCCTTATGACAACATCACTAGAATTATCCAATCTATAATCAACCACAACCGAATCAGAAGTAGGATTTGGATAAATTGTCGCTTCAATTTTGTTCAAAGAAACACTTTCAGTAGCAAGAGTACCACAATTTACAAATTGTAAAGTTGTATAGGAGAAAATAAAATTTCCTACACCAACTTGCCCTTCCCAATCTCTACCCGCAGCATAAATAGAAGCAGAAGTATCCATAGCTAACGAATGATTATTTCCTGCCGAAATTGAATTCCAGTTAGTGTTGGTTCCAACTTGTGTTAATGTAACCAAAGCAGTATTGTTTCCCTGCGCCAATTGTCCAAAAACATTATAACCACAAGAGTGAAGCGTTCCGTCATTTCTAATGGCTAACGAAAAGTTATTTCCAGCTGAAATTGCAATATAAAAATCAACTGCACCACTAACAATAACAACAGTCAAAGGTATGTTTGAAGAAGTATTGTTTCCATAGCCAAGTTGACCACTAGCGTTATCTCCAAAAGTATAAAGAACACCATTAGTATCTAATGCCATGCTATGATTTAACCCAGCAGAAACCAATGACCAGTTAGAAGAAGTACCAACTAGAGTTGGAACCAAACTTGTTGTAAATGTTCCATTCCCCAATTGTCCACTAGCATTATTTCCCCAAGAATATAAAAAACCATTTGAATCTACCGCTAACGAATGTTGATCACCAGCGTCTATTTGCACCCAGTTAGATGCAATTCCAACCTGTACAGGCACATTTTGATTTACAACATTATTTAAACCAAGTTGCCCAGTATTATTTACACCCCAAGCCCAAAGAGTTCCATTGTTTTTGATTGCCAAGCTAAATCCATTTCCTGCAGATACTTTTAGCCAATCTGTTGCAGTTCCCATTTGAGTTACTGTCCAAGTTGCGCTATTAAATACACCATTTCCAAGTTGACCAAAAGTACCATTGCCCCAAGCCCAAAGCGTTCCATTTGTTTTTACTGCAAGCGAATGACTTGCACCAGCAGAAACAGTCATCCAATCATTTGCCGTTCCAATTTGGATAGGCAAGCTTTGATTAGCCATATTCCCGTTTAAACCTAGTAAATTTCCATTTTGCCCCCAACCCCAAAGAGTCCCATCCATTTTTATGGCAAGACAAAAGTTAGTTCCTGCCGACATTTCACGCCAACATCCAGTTCCTGTTTGAGAAAACACATTTGAAATAAAAAATAATGCAATAACGAATAATAGTAATTTAGTTTTCATGATAATAAGTTTTAAAGGTTAATTCAATTATATATCAATTAGTATTCTTATTTGTTACCTATAAAAACAAAATGTCTTTTATTTCTCTGATAATAAATTAATTACGAAGTTAGTCTTTATTACAACACAAATGTTTTTAAAATAAAAAACCACTCATTTGAGTGGTATTCTTTCATTTCCTATTAATGGATAAATTTGATGTTAAAATCAAAATCCTTTCCTGTTTTTCAAGACTAGTTTATCTTTGTTAATGTCATTTCCCAATTCCATTCCCATGTTTTCCCATTATCCTTAGAAAAAGCTTGCGACCAAATAGGCATAGAAGGATTTGTAGCATCCCATTGATATAAAACCAAAATAGCCATTTCATTAAAAACAGCATTGCCATAAAATTTTCCAAGACCATTTTCAAACGAACCAGTTACAGGATTCTCATCCATAATAGCATTATGGCTATCCATCCAATAGATTTTCCACAACCTCGTTTTAGGATTAAACAAACGTACAGCCATACCTTCAAAAGGCTTTCCATCAAAAGAAGCATAATAATTCTCAACATTGCCCAAACCATCTAGGTTTTTTTGCAAATGCAATTCAGACTCAAACTCGCTCCATTCGGTATTATTATTTAATCGTTCCTTTAACTTTCGATTATGAACTTTCCATTTACCCACTAGAAAATTGAAATCTTTTTCAGTAGAAGTGGCAGATGGTTTTATATCCAACAGATAGTTTTCTTGTGTATTCATAGCGCTTTCTTTTTTATAATGCCCAAAAAGGCAATTTGGAATTAAAATAATTTAAAATGTGATTTAACATCAACTTTTCATTACATAGTATCAGTTATAAAGTATTCGATTTAGTTGTCGTTCGTTTTTTAATCCAATCTTATTAGCAATCTCAACTCTCGATAAATTAGGATTCTTAATTAAGTTTTTTATCTTTTCTTTCCTAATAATAGTTAGGAACTCATGAACCGTTACAGAAGTCTCCTTCTTAAAAATACGTGTAAAATTGCGTTCACTCATATTCGCAATTTCTGCCAAATCTGATAAATGCATTTTTTGATGAATATTTTCAATAACCCAATCTTGCACCTTATGAATTCCAGAATGGATATGATTTCTAAATTGTAATAATTCGCTTTCTTGAGATGAATTTCCATTCCTTCTATTATAAACCACTAATTCTCTCGCAACTAAATGTGCAAAATGACTTCCTTTGAGTTTTTCAATTATATATAAAGTTAAATCAATCCCAGAAGCGATACCAGCACTAGTAAAAATCCTATTAGAATCTGTAAATAATATATTTTCAATAACCCTTGTTTTAGGATAAAGCTCCTGTAATTGTTTAGTTCTCTTAAAATGAGTTGTACAAGCAATAGCATCCAACAAACCAGTTTCAGCAAGAACAAAAGCACCAGCGCAAATACTACAAATGTTTGTACCGTTAGTATAAATGCTTCTAATCCAATCGAATAAGGCATTATTTTTTTTAAAATCTGTTGATAAAAGATAAGAAACATTACATCCAGGAATAATCAAAAAATCATCTACAGCAATTTTTACCTCTAAGAAATGATTAACTTTTCCTATTGGTAACCCAGACGTTGAAGTAACACCATTTGTCAAGCCACAGTATTCAATTTCAAAATCAGCACCAAAATCAATTGCTTCATGTATTGCTTGATCAGGACCCGCAAGATCCATCAAGTGTATTTCGGGAAGCAAAAGAAAGACAAACTTAGTTTTCATAATTATTCAATTTTATGTTTCAAAAATACACACAATTCCACTCTTTTATTAGCCTATTTTAAGACATTATCAGCCAATATTTTTAGCAAAATAAAAAAAAATCCCACTCTTTCGAATGGGATTTTTTATTTGTAAGTAAGTTAAACGGGTTGTACAAACGTTTTTTTATTTCACTTTTTTCACAACAGCTTTAAAAGCTTCTGGGTGATTCATCGCTAAATCGGCTAATACTTTACGGTTCAATTCGATACCATTTTTCTTAACTAATCCCATAAATTGAGAATAAGACATTCCTTCCAAACGAGCTCCAGCGTTAATACGTTGAATCCATAAAGCACGGAAATTTCTCTTATTTTGTTTTCTATCGCGATAAGCATAAACCATCGCTTTTTCAACTGCGTTTTTAGCAACAGTCCAAACGTTTTTACGACGACCAAAGAAACCTTTGGCTTGCTTCATTATCTTTTTTCTTCTTGCTCTTTTAGCAACTGAATTTACTGATCTTGGCATAATTTTCTTGTTTTTTTGTAGCAGGCGTCCCGAATTCAATCAAGGGAACTTAAGGCCATACTCCAAGGTTATTTAAAATTGATTTGTAACCTAAAGAATTCTTTATAATTATATATTGTAGTGCTGTATACTGTATATTGTAGAAACATCTATAATCTATACATAATACATTTCACATTATACAATTTTTAGATAATTCTTAATTGTTGTTTGATGCTTTTCTCATCTGTTTTGTGAACCAATGCAGAGTGAGTTAAAGCTAACTTACGCTTTTTAGATTTTTTAGTCAAGATATGACTCTTAAAAGCGTGTTTTCTCTTAATTTTTCCAGAGCCAGTAACTTTAAAACGTTTCTTAGCGCTAGATTTTGTTTTCATTTTAGGCATAATTTCCCTAATTTATTTATATTTAACTTACTTACTTTTTCTTCTTTGGAGCAATGAACATAATCATTCTTTTACCCTCAAGAACAGGCATAGCTTCCACTTTACCATATTCTTCCAAATCCTGAGCCAAACGCAATAATAATATTTGCCCTTGATCTTTATAAATGATGGAACGTCCTTTAAAAAATACAAATGCTTTCAATTTTGAACCTTCCTTTAAAAACTTTTCAGCATTCTTTCTTTTAAACTCATAATCATGCTCATCTGTTTGCGGTCCAAATCGAATCTCTTTAACCACAATTTGCGTTGATTTTGCTTTAAGCTCCTTATCACGCTTTTTCTGCATATATACAAACTTTTTATAGTCTATAATTTTACACACAGGTGGTTCAGCATTTGGAGAAATTTCTACCAAATCCAATTCTAACTGATCAGCAAGACGCAAAGCATCTGCCGTCTTAAAAATTCCCGGTTCAACATTGTCTCCTACAAGGCGTACTTCGGGTACACGAATAAAATTATTTATTCTGTGTTCATCTTTTTTTTCTACTCTAGGTTGATAACCTTTGTTGTTTCTAATTGCTATGGCTTTATTATTTTTAATTAAACTTCAAATGTTTTTAACGTTTTGGCAATTTCTTCATTTACAAGAGCTGCAAACTCTTCAATTGTTGCCGATATATTCCCTTTTCCTTCTTGTCCATGTCGACGTACAGAAACGGTTCCGTTTTTCTCTTCTTCCTCACCAACAATAAGCATAAACGGCATTTTTTGAACTTCCGCATCTCTAATTTTCTTTCCAATTGTCTCATTGCGGTTGTCAATTAGGGCGCGAATTTCGTGATTTTCTAGCAATTCTAAAACTTTTTTTGCATAATTTTCATATTTCTCACTCAAAGACAGTATAATAGCTTGTTCAGGCATTAACCAAAGTGGGAAATTTCCAGCAGTATGCTCAAGTAAAATAGCTATAAAACGCTCCATAGAACCAAAAGGAGCACGATGAATCATTACTGGTCGATGCAATTTGTCATCTGCACCTTTGTACGTTAATTCAAAACGCTCTGGTAAATTATAATCAACTTGAATTGTGCCTAGTTGCCAACTTCTTCCCAAAGCATCTTTTACCATGAAATCCAATTTTGGACCATAAAAAGCCGCTTCACCATATTCAACAACTGTATTCAAACCCTTATCTGCTGCAGCATTAATGATTGCATTCTCGGCTTTCTCCCAATTCTCATCACTACCAATATACTTATCTCTATTCTCTTGATCACGTAATGAAATCTGAGCAGTAAAATTTTCAAATCCTAATGAACCAAATACATACAATACAAGATCAATTACCTTTTTAAATTCTGAATCTAATTGATCCGGAGTACAAAAAATGTGCGCATCGTCTTGAGTAAATCCTCTCACACGAGTTAATCCATGCAACTCACCACTTTGTTCATATCGATATACAGTTCCAAATTCAGCATAACGCTTTGGTAAATCTTTATACGACCAAGGTTTTGTATTGTAAATTTCACAGTGATGAGGACAATTCATCGGTTTCAATAAAAATGATTCACCTTCAGCCGGAGTAGTTATGGGTTGAAAACTATCAGCACCATATTTTGCAAAATGACCAGATGTTACATAAAGCTCTTTTTGTCCAATATGTGGAGTAACAACCTGTTCATATCCAGCTTTCTTTTGAGCTCTTTTCAAAAATTGCTCCAGCCTATCTCTCAATGCAGCTCCTTTTGGTAACCACAGAGGTAAACCTTGACCTACTTTTTGTGAAAAGGCAAATAAATCAAGTTCTTTTCCAAGTTTTCTATGATCGCGACGTTTTGCCTCTTCTAACAATTCAAGATAGTCAGTCAAATCTTTTTGTTTTGGGAAAGAAATGCCATAAACACGTGTCAACTGTTTGTTTTTCTCATCACCACGCCAGTATGCACCTGCAACACTCATGATTTTCATGGCTTTAATAAGACCAGTGTTAGGAATATGACCACCACGACACAAGTCAAAGAAATTAGAGTGATCACAAAATGTAATCGTTCCATCTTCTAAATTAGATATTAATTCGGTTTTATACTCGTTATCTTTATATATGTTTAAAGCGTCAGCTTTCGAGACAGGTCGCATCTTAAACTCATGCTTTTCTCTAGAAATTTCTAAAACGCGGTCTTCAATAGCTTTAAAATCTGATTCGGATATTTTAGTATCGCCAAAATCTACATCATAATAAAAACCATTATCAATTGCAGGACCAAGAGTCAATTTGATGCCATTATATTTTTCTTCCAAAACCTGAGCCATAACGTGTGAAGTCGAATGCCAAAAAGCTTTTTTACCTTCTTTGTCATTCCACGTATACAACACAAGAGAACCATCCGTCGTTAGTTCTGTCGATGTTTCTATAGTTGTACTATTAAAAGCTGCCGAAATTACATTTCGCGCTAATCCTTCACTGATGCTTTTTGCAACATCCATTGGAGTTGTGCCTTTCGCAAACTCTTTAATCGAACCGTCAGGTAGAGTAATCTTTTACATTTTCATTTACTTTTTAAAAACTTAATTTTTAAGAAAAAAAACTGCAAGACAAAAATTTCTAACTCATATAACACGTAAGTTTTACTCTAGATAATTA
>CAZLEU010000038.1:0-22381 GCA_964558625.1 uncultured Flavobacterium sp. | reverse complement strand
TTTATCACCTATAACTAAAGGTTTTCTAATGGGTGCTTCGTAATGAGACGACATACTTATATTTTAGATTTTAGATTTTAAATATCAGATTTGAAATAAAATTTAACTATTTAGCTATCTTTTATTATTTACCTTATTATATATTTCTTACTTTAACTTGATAAACAACATTTGGTTTTGTTCCAACATGTTCTAATAAATGGTATGATCTTTCATTAGCTACAAGTTTAGCAACTTCTGATTCTTTGTTGTTAACATCACCAAAAACCATTGCTCCTGATGTACATGCACTTGAACAAGCAGTTTGGAATTCATTGACTGCGACTTCTCTACCTTCACGTTTTGCAGTTAAAATTGTCAATTGTGTTTTTTGAATACACATTGAACATTTTTCCATTACTCCACGTGAGCGTACATTTACATCTGGGTTAACAACCATACGACCTAAATCATCATTCATATGATAGTTAAACTCTTCATTATTTGCATATAAGAACCAGTTAAAACGACGTACCTTGTATGGGCAGTTATTTGCGCAGTAACGAGTACCTACACATCTGTTGTAAGCCATTTGATTTTGACCTTGACGTCCATGTGATGTTGCTGCTACTGGGCATACGGTCTCACATGGTGCATGATTACAGTGTTGACACATAACTGGCTGGAATGAAACTTGAGGGTTGTCTGAAGCCAGCTCCATTTCACCAAATCCACTTAAGGATCCCTTGTCTCCTGATAAGCCATCAAATTCTTCTTTTTTCTTATTGTCATTAGCAAAAGTTTCTTCTGAAGAATAGTATCTGTCAATACGTAACCAATGCATATCTCTACTTCTTCTTACTTCTGATTTTCCAACAACAGGAACATTGTTTTCTGCGTGACATGCGATTACACATGCACCGCATCCTGTACAAGCATTTAAATCAATAGATAGGTTAAAATGATGTCCAACTGAACGATCAAATGATTCCCATAAATCAACTTTTGTTGCTTCGGTTTCCTTATGATCCAAAGATACCATTGGAATTGGATTCCATTCTTTAGCATCTTTTGTATTAAATACTTCTAATGTAGTTTCTTTAATGATATCACCTCTACCCATCAATGTTTTTTGACCTTGAACACAAGCAAACTCATGTTCGCCATCAGCTTTTGCAATGGTTACTGATTGAACAGCATTAAAGTTTTTATATAATTTGTAAGCGTTGACACCCACTTTCATTTCTTCTTTCATAGCCGCTTCACGACCATAACCTAATGCCAAACCTAAAGTTCCAACTGCTTGCCCTGGTTGAACAATTACTGGAACATTTTCTAACTTAACACCATTAACTGTTAAAGTTGCATAGCTACCATTTAGACCACCATTGGCAACAATTTCATTAGATAATCCAAGTTTATCAGCATCAACTCTTGCAACTGTTACATAATTATCCCAAGAGACTCTTGTGATTGGGTCTGGAAACTCTTGTAACCAAGGGTTGTTGGCTTGTTGACCATCACCAAGACCAGTTTTTGTATATAAATTTAGTTCAAATCCTGTTTTTACTTTTGCTTGTGCCAAGGCGTTAGCAGCACCAGCATAATCAGCAGTACCGCCAGAAGCAATTTGAACTGCAACTGGGACAACTCCATCGTGTAAAACTTTGTTCCAAGTTAAACCTGAAGTATAGGAAATTGAATTTGATTTTAAATAATCGTAATATGTACCACCTATACCATTCAATGACATTAAAATTTCTTGAAATTGTTTGGTGTTAAATAGTGGACGAATTGTTGGTTGTGTTAAAGCATAACTACCTTTGGTTATAGAGACATCATTCCATGATTCTAAGTAGTGAGGTGCTGCTGCAACTATTGATGACAAGAGAGCTGTTTCATCTTCTCTGAGTGTGAAAGTTACAACAGATGATTTAACTTTTTTCAATCCTGTTTTGAACGCATCGCTATTTGGCAAAGTATAAACAGGATTAACACCACTCATAATTAGGGTATGAACACTACCAGCATTCATGTCTGCAATTAATTGTGCCACTTTTTCGTTTGATCCTTTTCTAATTAATCTTGTTCCAGCTGTTGTAAAAGCTTCACTTGCTAAAACTTGATTAATTGCCAAAACTAACAGTTGGGCATTTTTATCTTGAATACCTGAAACTAAAAGTCCTTTACTACCAGCTGATTTTAGCTGTTGAGCGGCTTTCATAACGATATCTTCATTCGGAATTTTAGATGTAGGTACAGATGAATTTGTAATTACATTATAAATTTTAAGTAAAGCTTGAACTTGATTTGCATTTGACATTGCAACACGCTTATCAGCAGCAGCTCCAGATAATGTCATGTTAGCTTCGAATTGGAAGTGACGTGACATTTTGCCATTTTTTGGAATTCTTCCTTGTGCATATCCTTTATCGTAGCTACCACCTTGCCAATCTCCTAAAAAGTCAGCTCCAACTGAAACGATTAAAGAAGCTTTTGAAAAATCATAATCTTTTAAACCTCTTTCTCCATATACTGTTTCAAATGCATCAAGCGCTTCTGAAGACGATACTGCATCATAGACAACATGTTTTGCATTTGGGTTTTTAGCTAGAAATTCAGCAATTAATTTTTCTGTAGATGGACTTGCTAAAGTATTGGTAAGTAAAACCACTTGGCCACCTTTTGTTTTAGCATCTAAAATACTTGCTTTTAGTTTTGAATCTACTTCAGACCAAGTTGCAGGTTTACCTTCAATTCTAGGATTTTTGACTCTCATATTATCATACAATGATAATATTGAACCATGAACTCTAGCATTTGCTGTAAAATTAGCTCCTTCTATCGTGTTGTTTTCAATTTTGATTGGTCTTCCTTCTCTTGTTTTTACTAATAAATTAGCAAAATCAAATCCGTCAAAAACGGTTGTAGCATAAAAGTCTGCTACACCAGGAATAATTTGGTCAGGCTGAACAACGTAAGGAATTGATTTATGAACAGGACCTTCACAGGCTGCAAGCGTTGCCGCAGCAGTACTAAATCCAACGTACTTAAGGAAATCACGTCTTGAAGTTGACGAATTTGATAAAGAACCTTCGTTTCCTAAGAATTCATCTGTAGGTATTTCTTCAACAAATTCGTTATTTCTAAGCGCCTCAACAATAGAACTATTTTCGTTTAGTTCTTCAACACTTTTCCAGTATTTTTTGTTTGATGACATCGTATATAATATTAGCTTCTTAATTTATTTATTAATAGTGGCATTTTCCACATTCTAGACCACCCATTTGTGCAGCAGTTAGTTTGTCAACACCGTATCTTTTTGAAAGTTCAGCATGAATTTTTGTATAATATTCATTTCCTTCCATTTTTACTTCTGTTTTTCTGTGACAATCTATACACCAACCCATTGTAAGAGGTGCAAATTGTTTTTGTATTTCAAATGTTTGGACTGGGCCATGACATGTCTGGCATTCAACACCAGCAACTGATACGTGTTGTGAGTGATTAAAGTAAACAAAGTCTTGGAGGTTGTGTATTCTAACCCACTTAACAGGTTCTGTTTTACCAGTGTATTTTTGTAAAGTTCCATCCCAACCAACTGCTTTGTATAGTTTTTGGATTTCTCCATCGTAAAAGGCTTTCGAATATTCTGCGGTTGCTGTTGTATCAGCAACTTGACTAATGTTTTTGTGGCAATTCATACAAACATTTAGTGATGGAATTCCAGCATTTTTGCTTACTCTTGCAGATGAATGACAATATTTGCAATCAATTCCATTACTTCCAGCATGAATTCTGTGTGAAAAATGTATTGGTTGAATAGGTGAGTAATCTTGGTCAACGCCTACCTGCATAAAAAACCCATATACAAAATAAGCTGCACTTAGCATAAGAATAATAACAGAGGTTAATACCAAAAATTGATTTTTGACAAATGCTTTCCATATTGGTGTTTTTGACTCACCAACCATTTTTTCTATGTCAACTCCATTTGATTTTGCAATTTTCGTTAATAGATTGCCAACAATGAATAACATTATTATTAGTATAAGCATTACTAATATTAATGCGCCGAGGATTACATTGTTTGAAATACCGTCTTCTGGAGCTTTTGTTCCAGGTGTTCCTGCTGTTGTGGATAGAGGTGTTTCTGCTTTTACTTCGTCAGTATATGCAATTATGTTATCAATATCTTGGGTTGATAACTGTGGAAAAGCGGTCATTACTGATTTATTGTTTTCTTCAAAAACTTTAACAGCTTTCGCGTCACCAGATTTTATTAATTCTGAACTGTTATGAACCCACTTGTATATCCATTCCTTGTCATATTTGGCAGATACGCCTCGAAGTGCTGGGCCTGTCATTTTTTTATCTAAACTATGACATGCGGCACAATTTGTGTTGAATAATTCTTTTCCTTTTACTGCATCTCCACTTGAGCTAGATGTGGTTTCTGTTGCTGCAGGAGTAGGAGCTGTTGCTGCTACTTGAGCTTTAGATGATAATGAAATAGTTAGCATTGCTGCCAAACTGAAAATTAAAATCTTTGAAATCGAATTAGGGTTACCCTTCTTTTTCATATTTGAATATAATGATTATCTACTAGTTTTGGTATTTTTTTGTATTTTACTTAAAAAAAAGAGTTTTCTAATTTTTAAACTTGCACAAAAATACGACTTATGAGCAATTCTCAAAACCTTAAAATAGTCTTAAATGTTAATTTATATTAATTCTAAATAATACCATGGTTTTTGGATAAACTTTAAAGTACTATATTTGTATTAAAATCAATTATTTATGAAATATTTAACAAATTCAAACTGCGGTATTTACATTTTTTTAGCCTTTTTTTTGACTTTAAAATTATCTGCTCAAGAGGTAAATGTTACAGTTTCTCAGAATCCAAAATTTGAACAAATTTTAACTGAAAAAAGAAAGATTAATGCGACTATTAGTGCAAATGATAGGTATAGAATTCAGATTTTCAGTGGTGACAGTGATGCTGCAAAAAAGAATTTATCTGATTTTAGAAGAGAAAATAAAATTATTGATGCAACTATTGTTTTTAATACTCCAAATTATAAAGTTTTGGTAGGCAATTTTAAAAGTCGAATCGAAGCTGAGAGGAATTTGAGTGAGTTGTTAAAAAAATACCCTAAAGCTTTTTTAATAAAACCAAGTAAATAATTTTTATTTTATATGTAAACAAAACCCCCATATAATATGGGGGTTTTGTTTTTAATTTTTTTATTTTAATTTTTTCTTGATAGCTACTTCGTGGAATGATTCAATAACATCATCTACTTCTATGTCGTTAAAGTTTTTAATTTGTATACCACAGTCATATCCTTTAGCCACTTCTTTAACATCATCTTTAAATCGTTTAAGAGCAACAAGATCTCCTGTGTGGATAACTACACCTTGACGAATTATTCTGACTTTAGAGCTTCTAAGAATTTTACCATCTGTAACCATACATCCAGCGATTGAGCCTACCTTAGAAATTTTAAATATTTCTCTAATTTCTGCTGTACCGCTAACTTCTTCTTTCATTTCTGGTGCTAACATTCCCTCCATTGCATCTTTCAAATCATCAATAGCAGCATAGATGATGGAGTAGAATCTGATGTCTATTTCTTCTTTGTCTGCTAATTGTCTTGCATTACCTGCAGGACGAACATTAAACCCTATAATAATGGCATCAGATGCTGAAGCTAGCATTACGTCTGATTCTGTAATTGCCCCAACTCCTTTATGTATGATGTTTATTTGGATTTCTTCGGTTGACAATTTAGAGAATGAATCTGAAAGAGCTTCAACTGAACCATCCACATCTCCTTTTAAAATTATATTTAATTCTTTAAACTGACCTAGTGCTATACGGCGACCTATTTCATCAAGAGTAATATGTCGCTGTACACGAACAGATTGTTCTCTCATTAATTGAGTACGTTTAGCAGCAATTTGTTTTGCTTCTCTTTCGTCTTCAAATACATTGAATTTATCACCTGCTGTTGCTGAACCATCTAGACCAAGAACAGAAACGGGTGTTGAAGGACCAGCTTCTTTTACAGTGTTTCCACGTTCATCATGCATAGCTTTGATTTTACCATGATGTTTACCTGCAAGCATATAGTCACCTACTTTAAGTGTTCCATTTTGTACTAAGATTGTTGAAACATATCCTTTTCCTTTATCTAGGAAGGCTTCAACAACTGTTCCTGAAGCAACACGACTTGGATTAGCTTTTAAATCTAATACTTCGGCTTCAAGTAATACTTTTTCAAGAAGTTCTTTTACGCCCATTCCCATTTTTGCAGAAATGTCGTGTGATTGGTATTTTCCACCCCAATCTTCTACAAGAAGATTCATCTGTGCTAATCCTTCTTTAATTTTTTCAGGATTTGCATTTGGTTTATCAACTTTATTTATTGCAAAGATAATAGGGACACCAGCGGCTTGAGCATGACTTATGGCTTCTTTAGTCTGTGGCATAATGTCATCATCAGCTGCAATTACAATGATAGCAATATCCGTCACTTGGGCACCACGTGCTCGCATAGCGGTAAATGCTTCGTGACCTGGTGTGTCAAGGAATGCAATTTTCTGACCATTATCAAGTGTTACACCATAAGCACCAATGTGTTGTGTAATTCCACCTGATTCACCTGCAATTACATTTTCTTTACGAATGTAATCAAGTAATGAGGTTTTTCCGTGGTCAACATGCCCCATGACTGTTACAATTGGAGCTCTGGTAACTAAATCTTCTTCTTTATCTTCAATGACTTGAATGTTTTCTTCAAGTTCTGTGGTTATAAATTCAACATCATAACCAAATTCATCGGCAACGATTGTTAATGTTTCTGCATCTAGACGTTGATTCATAGTAACCATGATTCCAAGAGACATACAAGTTCCAATTACTTTGGTAATAGGAACATCCATCATAGTAGCAATTTCTCCAACAGTTACGAACTCGGTAACTTTGATTGTTTTGCTTCCTTCCTCAATTGCTCTTTGTTCTTCGTCAGATTTTTGACGGTGTGTATCTCTTTTGTCTCGTCTATATTTTGCGGCTTTAGATTTTCCGCCTTTACCTTGTAGTTTTTCTAGAGTTTCTCGAATTTGATTTTTTACTTCTTCTTCAGTTGGTTCAACTTTAGCTACAATTGCGGGTCTGTTTCCTTTAATAAAACCTGGTCTTGCATTTCTGTTTGCATTATTGCTGCCAGTATTTGGAGTTATCTTATTTGATCCAGGCGTTGTATTTCCATTAGGTTTAACTTCGCCAGGTTTTGTTGGAATCCTTTTTCTTTTGTTTTTATTTGCATTAGAATTTGGATTGTTATTAGCATTACCTGGTTTGTTAGGTGTTATTTTTGGATCTTCTTTTTTCTTTTTTGGCTTGTTGAATTGTGATAAATCAATTGTCTGCCCAGTTAGTGTTGCGCCAGACAATTTTTGATATTGTGTATTAAAAACTTCTTCAGTAGGTGCTGTTACTTCTTTGACGGTTTCAGTTTTTACTTTGTTTTCTTCAACTACTGGAGTTGTTTCGGTTTTTGGTGTTTCGTCTTTGGTTGGTTTTTCAGCATCAACTTTGGTTTCAGGTTTTTCAGAAACAGGAGTAGAAGCTTTTTTAGGGTTCAAATCAATTGTGCCTACTTGTTTAGGCCCTGTAACGACAGCTTTTGCTTTGATAACTTCTATTCGTTGACGTTCTTCTTCTTGTTTGCGTTTTTCTTCGATTTCTTTTTCTCTTTCGATTCGCAAAGCTTCTTTTTCTTTTCTTTTTTCTTCGCCTACTTCTTTTGAAGCTTCTTTATTTCCCTTGTCGCCAGCAAATTGATTTTGTAGAATATTAAATTCGTTTTCAGAAATTTTAGCGTTTGGATTGGACTCAATAGCAATTCCCTTATCTTTTAGATAATCAACAGCTCTTTCTAACGAAATGTTTAATTCCCTTAAAACCTTGTTTATTCTTATTACTCTTTCTTCAGACATAAAACCTTTTTATTATTTCTTTTTTGTGTTGTGTTGCTGTAGTAGTTAGTAGTTTTAACTATTAAATTCTTCTTTTAAAATGTTCATGACGTCAATAATAGTTTCTTCTTCAAGATCAGTTCTTCTTACTAAATCACTTACTTCTTGTTTTAAAACACTTCTTGCGGTATCTAATCCGATTTTCGCAAATTCTTCTATAACCCAAGCTTCTATTTCGTCAGAAAATTCGGTTAATTCAACATCATCCTCTTCTTCAGCAATATTGCCTTCGCGTATAACATCTAATTCATAGCCTGTCAATTGTCCCGCTAGCCTTATGTTGTGACCACCTCTTCCAATTGCTTTAGAGACTTCTTCTAGTTTCAGGAAAACTTCTGCTCTTTTAGTTTCTTCATTAATTTTAATTGATGAAACTTTTGCAGGACTTAAAGCTCTTGTTATGTATAATTGTAAGTTGTTTGTGTAGTTGATAACATCAATGTTTTCATTACCCAATTCACGAACGATTCCATGAATTCTTGATCCTTTCATACCAACACAAGCTCCAACTGGATCGATTCTATCGTCATAAGAATCTACAGCAACTTTAGCTTTTTCTCCAGGAATTCTAACGACGTTTTTCACCATAATTAAACCATCAAAAACTTCAGGAATCTCTTGCTCAAATAATTTTTCTAAAAATTTTTCTGAGGTTCTAGACATAATAATTTGAGGTTTATTTCCTTTTAATTCTACGCTTTCTATGATGCCTCTTACATTATCCCCTTTACGGAAAAAATCAGATGGAATTTGTTTTTCTTTAGGAAGAACAATTTCATTTCCTTCGTCATCTACTAAAATTACAACTCTTGGTCTTACATGGTGTACTTCGGCTGTATATATGTCGCCAATTAAATCTTTAAATTGTTTGTAAAGATTTGTGTTGTCATGTTCGTGAATTTTTGAAATTAAATTTTGACGTAAAGCTAATATAGCTCTTCTTCCTAAATCTATTAGTTTTACTTCTTCTGAAACTTCTTCACCTATTTCAAAATCGGGCTCAATCTTTCTTGCTTCTGTAAGGGTAATTTCTTCGTTTTCTAAATCTAAATCATCATCGGCAACAATAACCCTTCTTCTCCAGATTTCCATATCTCCTTTATCTGGGTTAATGATAATATCAAAATTATCATCTGATCCAAATTTCTTTTTCAATGCATTTCTAAATACATCCTCTAAAATCGCCATAAGCGTTACACGATCAATAAGTTTATCATCTTTAAACTCTGAAAATGAATCGATTAATGCTAAATTTTCCATGCCAACTTTTTATTTAAAATGTTACTGTAACAACTGCTTCTTTAATTTCTGAAAAAGGAATTTCTAATTTTTTTTGAATTGTTTCTTTACCTTTTCCTATTTTTTTTGGTTCTCTAGCTTTCCAAGACAAAGTTATAAAATTATCTGTAACTTCAACTAATTCAGCCTCGATGGTTTCTGTTGCTAATTTTACGATTAATGTTCTTCCAATATTTTTTTTATATTGCCTATGCATTTTAAGCGGAGAACCTACACCAACCGATGCTACTTCTAACGAAAAATCTTGTTCCTCTCTATCAAGATTGTTTTCAATAACCCTACTTATGTCTATGCAGTCTTGCAATTGTACACCGTTGTCACCATCAAGTGTAACTATTATTTTATAAGCATCGGTTATTGTTAAATCAATTAAAAAAATAGATGATTTTTCTCGTAAACCCTCTTCAAGTAAGCTAAGTACCTTCTCTTTAAATGTCATGATTGTTATAAAAAGAGGGAAGCATTGCTTCCCTCATTATTCAAAATTCTACTAAATAACGGTGCAAATATAGTTTTTTTTTTGTAAATCAAAATATTGTTTTGTCTTAATATTTTTTATACCTTTATGTCATTAAAATAAATTTTATATTTTTACACCAAATAACACATTAGATCATGAAAAAAATTTTAGTCCCAACCGACTTTTCTAAACATGCAGAATATGCTTTAAGGGTTGCAGCTCAGATTGCAAGAAAGAATAATAGTGAAATCATTTTGTTACATATGATTGAATTGCCACATCAAGGGAATGATGCCATTGGAACAGGAAAAGATTTGCCAGAAATAATGCTTTTCAAAAATAGAGCAATTGAGAGACTAGAGGATTTGATGGATGAAGATTTTTTGGAAGGTATAGAAGTGTCCGAGGTTATTCAGTTTGAAAAAGCATTTAGCGGCGTTTTGAATATTAGTAAAAAAAATGATGTAGATTTTGTTGTTATGGGGTCACATGGGGCGAGTGGTTTTAATGAAATGTTGATTGGATCAAATACCGAAAAAGTTGTAAGATATTCTGAAGTTCCTGTTTTGGTTGTAAAAAATGAAATGCCTGAGTTTAAAGCCGATAACTTTGTTTTTGCGTCTGATTTTTCTGATGAAATAAAAAAACCATTTGCTAAAATGTTAGATTTTGCTAGAGGTTACGGTTCTCACTTGAATCTTGTAATGATTAATACTCCGAATAGTTTCAAATCAACAATGGTTGCTGAAAAAATTATGAATGATTTTATCAAAGGTTTTGATTATAGTAATTATTCTTTACATATATATAACGATGTTAATGTTGAAAAAGGAATTACAAATTTTTCAAACAGCGTTAATGCAGATATTATAGGAATGTGTACTCACGGAAGAACAGGTTTTGCTCATTTCTTTAATGGAAGTATAAGTGAAGATTTAGTAAATCATGCTGTTAGACCTGTTATTACTTTCAAGATATAACAACGTCATTGAGTATAAAAAGCCGACTTTCATTTGAAAGCCGGCTTTTTTATTTGCAAAATTACTGCTTCATGAAATGAACAGTTTCTTCAAAAAATAATTTGGGATTTTCGGCATGAAGCCAATGTCCCACATTTGGAATAGTTACGAGTTTAAAATTTGGAAAATGTTTTTTTATTTCTGGTAAATCTTTATCGAGAATATAGCTGGAGTTTCCGCCTCTTATAAATAATGTTTGTTTTTCAAATTGAGCATTTTCGGGTAATCGAGTGCCTATTTCTTCAATTTTTCTATTAAAAACGTCCAAGTTAAATCTGAAAGCCAGTTGGCCAGTTTCTTTCCAATACAAATTTTTCATTAGAAATTGACGTGTGCTATAATCAGGAACAAAAGGGTATAATGTCTCCTCAACAGCAGTTCTGTCAGGTTTTGTTGAAAAATTTACTGCATTCAATCCTGCTAAAATATCTTGATGATGTGGCGCATAATATTTTGGACCAATATCGGCAACTAGCAACTTTTCAACCATTTGAGGGTATTTTGTTGCAAAAAGCATTGCAACTTTTCCTCCCATTGAATGTCCTATTATATAAACTTTTTCAAAATTATGTTCTTTACAATATTCCACAACATCTTGAGTCATAACTTCATAATTGAAATCTTCAGAATGAAAACTTCTGCCATGATTACGTAAATCCAATAGGTGTGATTGGAAACCTTCGGAAGCATATAAAGTCCCAAATGATTTCCAATTGTCTGACATGCCTAAAAAACCATGTATAATTAGTAGTGGTTTGCCTTGTCCTTCGATTCTAGAGTGTAACATTGTTTTAGGTTTGATAAGTTATATTCTCAATCTATTTTAATTTTTGTAAATACATATTGACAACATTTTCTAATCCAAAATAAAGCGCTTCAGAAATTAATGCATGCCCGATCGAAACTTCTAGTAATCCAGGAATGTTTTCTTTAAAAAACGCGATGTTATCTAAACTCAAATCGTGACCAGCATTTATCCCCAAATTTAACTCATTGGCCAAAATTGCAGATTTTGTATAAGGTTCAATACCATAGTGATTTCCGTTGCTATATTGATGTGCATATTCTTCGGTATATAATTCGATTCTGTCAGTTCCTGTTTTTTTAGCACCTTCGATCATTTCCAAAATGGGATTTACAAAAATAGATGTTCTAATGCCGTTACGTTGAAATTCCTGTATCACTTCGGTTAGATACGCTTGGTTTTTTATGGTGTCCCAACCAGCAGAAGATGTTATTGCGCCAATAGCATCTGGAACTAAAGTTACTTGTTCGGGTTTGCATTCTAAAACCAAATCGATAAAATTATGCTGCGGATTTCCTTCAATATTAAATTCGGTATGTATTACAGATTTCAAATCACGAGCATCTTGGTAACGAATATGTCTTTCATCTGGTCTTGGGTGAATGGTAATGCCATGTGCTCCAAATTTCTCAATATCTTTAGCGACTTGCAACAAGTCTGGAACATTTCCACCTCGAGCATTTCTTAAAGTTGCAATTTTATTAATATTTACACTTAACTTTGTCATAAAATTTTTTTGAACTACAAAAATACAAAGTTAAAATAAGGTTTTATGTTGTAAAATTTGATTATTTTGCAACCAATATTGAAATAGCATCATGACAGAAATTAGCGATTATATAACAAATGATTATAAAGCCCTTGATAGTCAAGAAACTATTGCTGGTGTTCAGGATTTTTTTATGGATGTTCCTTTTTCACATTTTTCAGTGTTGAATGAGGGTGTCTATGTTGGAAGTATAGCTGCTGATGATGCTGAGACCTTTGATTCGGATAAGAAAATTGCGGATTATAAATATGCTTTGGAAGGTTTTTTTGCTCGAAACAATATGATTTGGCTTGATGTTTTAGAAGTTTTTGCTAAAAATCATACCAATATAGTTCCTGTTTTGAATGAAGAAAATGTTTATTTGGGTTACTATGAGTTGGAAGATATTGTAAAGTTTTTCCATGAAACCCCATTTTTAAGAGAGCAAGGAGGTATTATTGTTGTTAAAAAAAATCTACAAGATTATTCTATGAGTCAAATTGCACAGATTGTTGAGAGTAATAATGGCAAACTTTTGGGTTTGTTTGTCTCAGAAGCCGATGCAGAAAATGTACAGATTACTATCAAAATTGCTCTTGGTGCAATGAATGATATAATTCAAACATTTAGAAGATATAATTATGAAATAGTTTCTGAACACCATGAAGATAATTATTTGAATAACCTAAAAGAAAGATCTGAATATTTAGATAAATATTTAAGTATATAATAGTCTTTGTTAAACTGACTAGCCCAAAAGATAATTTCTAAAAATGAAAATCGCAATTTTCGGACAATACTACCAAAATGACACTCGACCTATTATTCGAGATATTTTTGTTTTTTTTAATGCCAACAATGTCGAATTGGTTATTGAAGAAAATTTTTTAAAAATATTATATGAACAGGAAATCCTAAAGCGCAATTACAAAACGTTTTCCGATTATACTTGTTTGGATTCAACTTTCGATATTTTGGTTAGTATAGGAGGTGATGGAACAATATTACGTGCAGCAACATTTGTGAGAGATTCAGGTATACCGATAATAGGAATAAATGCTGGAAGACTAGGCTTTTTGGCCAAAGTTCAAAAGGAAAATGTTGAAAATTTCCTCCAATTGGTGATTGAAAAAAAGTATACTATTTCAAAAAGAGCACTTTTAAGTTTAAAATGTTATCCAGAAAACTCCCAAATAAATGAATTGAATTTTGCTATGAATGAAGTTACTGTTAGTAGAAAAGACACCACTTCTATGATTACTGTTGAAACTTCACTAAATGATGAATACCTTAATTCTTATTGGGCAGATGGTTTAATTGTTTCTACACCAACAGGTTCAACTGGCTATTCGTTAAGTTGTGGCGGTCCAGTTTTGACTCCAGATGTAAAAAGTTTTGTTATAACACCAATAGCACCTCATAATCTTAACGCACGTCCACTGGTAATTCCAGATGATACGGAGATAAAGCTAAAAGTTTCAGGTAGGGAAGAGCAATATTTAGTTTCACTTGATTCTCGAATAGCAATACTTAATAATAATTCGGTTTTGACAATAAGAAAAACACCATTCTATATAAATATGGTAGAAATTCCTAATGAAACTTTTTTAAAAACCTTGCGAAATAAGCTTCTTTGGGGTGAAGACAAAAGAAATTAAATTTATTTTACTTTTACTATACTACAAACACCAAAAACCCCGTTTAAATAGAGGTCAGAAATAGAAAAAATCTGACGCTATTATTAACACGAAATATATTAAGTAAAGATTATTAGAAATCATATACTTTTAGTAGTCATAATTATTATATTTGCACGCTATTTTCAGAAGAATGAAAAGATTTTTTTTAGTTTTATTTTTAATTAGTTTATCATCAACAAGAGCTCAGATACACGAAATAGGGGTGTTTCTTGGAGGAACTAATTATATTGGTGACATTGGTCCAACAACATATGTAAATCCAAGTGAAGTTTCTTATGGTTTGTTGTATAAATGGAATAAAAGTCCGAGACACTCATGGAGATTTTCTTATATTCAGTCGAAGTTGACCTCTAGAGATTCTAAATCCGATATGAATTCAAGAAAGAGCAGAGATTTAAGTTTTGAAAATAACATTAAAGAATTTTCTGCTGGACTAGAGTTTAATTTTTTTGATTTCAATTTGCATGAATTTGGAAGAAAAATTACTCCATATGTATATTCGGGTGTGAGTTACACAATGTATAATGGACTTTTCTTTGCAGAAAAAGAACCCAAGTATGATTCTACACACGGAGCAATTGGTATTCCTATGATTTTAGGTGTAAAATCAAATCTAACACCTAGGTGGATTTTAGGAGCCGAAGTTGGAGCAAGATACACTTTCAAAGATGATATAGATGGAAGTAATCCAACAAATGATAACTTACAAAATGTAAAGTTTGGTAATATAAATAGTAATGACTGGTATGTTTTTTCAGGTATAACATTAACGTATACTTTTGGAAACAAACCTTGTTATTGTAAACAATAAAAATGAGTTTAAAAGAGTCAATCAATTTAGAAAATTTACCAAAGCATCTTGCCATTATTATGGATGGAAATGGACGTTGGGCAAAAAAACAAGGATTGATGAGAGCAATTGGTCATGAAAATGGGACAACATCTGTTAGAATTGCTGTAGAAACATGTGCCAAACTTGGAATTGAAAATTTAACACTTTATGCATTTTCAACCGAAAATTGGAATCGTCCAAAGCTTGAAGTTGATACTTTAATGAAACTTTTAATAAATTCTCTAAAAAAGGAACTTAAAACTCTTGTTGACAATAATATTCGTTTAAATTCTATTGGAAATCTAGAGCGCTTGCCCAAATCTGCTCAAAAAGAACTACTCGAAGTAATCGAAAAAACAAAGCACAATACACGAATGATTTTAACACTTGCTTTGAACTATGGTGCGAGAGAAGAAATTATAAATGCTGTTAAAATTATAAGTGATAAAGTTAAAAATAATATAATTTCAATTGACGCTATTGACGAATCAATTATAAATCAGCATCTTTACACGCAAAATTTACCCGATGTAGATTTATTAATAAGAACTAGCGGTGAACATAGGATAAGTAACTTCCTTTTATGGCAAATTGCCTATGCAGAGTTATACTTTACCGAAGTTTTATGGCCAGATTTTAAAGAAGAAGATTTGTATGAAGCAATCATTAGCTATCAAAAAAGAGAACGTAGATTTGGAAAAACCAGTGAACAAATTAAATAAAATTTTAGTGTTACAAAATAAATCAAGATTAATCTTTACAATACTATTTTTAGGAAGTATTTTTAAATTAAATGCCCAAGAAAATGAAAGAATTCCTTTTGATCAGGGATCAAGATATATTTTAGCCGATGTTGAAGTTGTTGGAAAAATAAGTTATAATCAACAAACAGTCGTTACTTTTGCGGGACTCCAAAAAGGACAGTCAGTTACAGTACCTGGTGAAGAAATTTCCAATGCCATAAAGAAACTAGGTAAACTTGGACTCTTTAGTGATATCGATTTTTATGTAAACAGAATAGAAGGAGATAGTATATACTTACAATTGAATATTAATGAACTGCCCAAACTAAGCGAAGTGAAGTTCAAAGGTATTAAGAAAAACAAAACAGAACAGCTTATAAAAGATAATGATCTTACAAAAGGCAAAATAGTTAACGAAAATTTAATCACGACTACTCGTAACTATATTGAAAATAAATACAAGAAAGATGGTTACTATAATACCAAAGTAAATATTAATACTATAGTTGATACTACTGTTATTAATGAAGTAAAAATGTTTGTCAATATAGATAAAGGAGACAAGATAAAGATTAAAACTATTGCATTTTCTGGTAATGAAAAATTTTCAGATAAAAAACTCAGAAAAGCAATGAAAAACACAAAACAAAAACTTAATGCCACTGCTTTTTTCCAAAACCCTCTAAGAATATTTAAAAAATCTAAATTTATTAAAGATAAATATAAGGAAGACCTAGCTTCAATTATTGAAAAGTATAAGGAGAAAGGTTACAGAGATGCTCGTGTAACATCAGATTCTGTATTATATAACAAAGAAGAAAAAAATATTACAATAAATTTAAATATAGAAGAAGGAAGAAAATACTATTTTGGCGATATCAAGTTCTTAGGAAATACGGTTTATCCAGATAATGGATTAAGTAGAATGTTAGGCATCAAAAAAGGAGATGTTTACAATGGTGTTTTATTAGAAAAAAGAATTTCTGATAAATCAAAACCTGATGGTGATGATATAACCAACCTGTACCAAAACAACGGTTATTTATTCTCCAATATAAATGCAGTTGAGACCAAAACAGTTGGTGATTCTATAGACTTTGAGATTAGAATAGTTGAAGGCCCAATTGCTTACTTTAACAGAATTACTGTCACGGGTAATGACAAAACTAATGACAAAGTGATATACCGTGAATTAAGAACCAAACCAGGACAAAAATATAGCAAAGAAGAATTAGTAAATACTATTCGTGAAATTGGAGCGTTAGGCTTTTTTGATCCTGAAGCAATAAAACCTGAATTCAAAAACGTTGATGCCGGTGCTGGAACAGTTGATATTGAATACCAAGTTGTTGAAAAAGGTTCCAGTCAAATAGAACTTCAAGGTGGATATGGAGGAGGCGGATTTATAGGTACACTGGGTTTATCTTTTAATAATTTTTCAGCTAAAAATATGTTTAAGGGAGATGCTTATAGACCACTGCCAATGGGTGACGGTCAAAAAGTTGCTTTACGACTTCAAGCAAGTTCTTATTTTCAAACTTATAGTCTCTCTTTTTCTGAACCATGGTTTGGAGGTAAAAAACCAGTTCAATTTAGTACATCTTTATCACACAGTAAACAATTTTTGAGTAATGGATATACAAGTGTAGATAAGAGTCGAAGTTTTAATATTACATCATTATCTGTAGGTATTGCAAAAAGATTAAATGCTCCAGATAACTATTTTGTTTTCTCTCAAGGATTGAGTTTTCAATATTATGATTTAAATAATTATAACACTGGATTATTTACTTTCGGTAATGGATCTTCAAGAAATTTAGCATATACAATTGGTCTTAGTAGAAATAATAAAGGAGTAAATCCAATTTTTCCAACGTATGGATCTGAATTTAGTATATCAGGTAAATTTACACCACCATATTCTAAGTTCAATGGAGTAGATTATGGGAATTTGAAAAACCTCGAAGAATATAAATTAAAATATAGCACATCATCAGGGCTGCCAATTTCAACATCCGAAACACTTGGATATCCACAAGAAGGTGATTATATAAAGTTTAACACTGCTAGTAACACCTATGAAAAGGTAGAAACCTATCAAGAGGCCGATGCTGATGCTGGAAAGGTTGACCAAAAGAAATTTAATTGGTTAGAGTACTACAAAATAAAATTTAAAGCAGATTGGTTTACAAAAATATATGGAAAGTTAGTTCTACGCTCGTTGGGTGAATTTGGATTTATGGGTTCCTATAATAAAGATAGAGGATTAGTTCCTTTCGAAAGATTCTTTTTAGGAGGAGATGGATTGGCAAATTTTGCCCTTGATGGAAGAGAAATAATCCAATTAAGAGGTTATCCAAACAATTCGCTGTCTAGTCAAGATGGAGGTACTATTTATAACAAGTTTTCTCTAGAAATGCGTTATCCTATTACATTAAAATCTTCAGCTTCAATATATGTATTGTCATTTTTAGAAGGAGGAGCTGCATATAACAATTTTAAGCAATATAATCCGTTTATATTACAACGTTCGGCTGGATTTGGTTTGAGAATTTTCATGCCAGCATTTGGATTATTAGGTATTGATTTTGGTCACGGATTTGATGCAGTTCCAGGGACAACTCAAAAAAATGGTTGGGAAACTCACTTCATCATTGGACAACAATTTTAAAATCAATATATTTGAAAACTATTTCTAATAAAATTTTAGAATTATGAAAAAATATTTTTTTATTCTATTGACGACTTTGTCAGTTTCTATATCCGTTAATGCACAGGGTAGAGGTGTTAAGATTGGTTATATTGACATGGAGTATATTCTTCAAAATGTACCCGATTATACAGAAGCTAAAAACCAATTAGAGCAAAAAGCGCTTAAATGGAAACAAGAGATAGAAATTAAAGGGCTTGAAATTGCTAAACTCGAAGAGTCGTTAAAGACAGAAAGAGTCTTGCTTACAAAAGAATTGATTGAAGAAAGAGAAGAAGAGATCGCATTTCAGAAAAAAGAATTATTAGGCTACCAAGAAAAAAGATTTGGTCCAAAAGGAGATTTGATAATTCAAAAAACAGTTTTAGTACAGCCAGTACAAGATCAGGTTTTTACAGCAGCTCAGGATATTGCTGAAGCAAAGAAGTATGATTTTATTTTTGACAAAAGCTCGGATCTTACAATGCTATTTGCTGCAAAAAGATTTGATATAAGTGATCAGGTAATTCGTGTAATTACGAGAGCTTCAAAGCAAAACCAAATGTCTAAAAAGCAGCTAAAAGAAGAAGCTGCAAAAGAAGCTAAGCAAGACCTCGAAGACGAATTAAAAGAAAATCCTGCATTTGCAGATAGACAGAAAAAACTCGATGAAAGAAAAGCTGCTAGAGAAAAATTATTGGCTGATAGAAAATTAGCTGCAGAAGCTAAGAAAAAGGAAATTGAAGATACGAGAAAAAAACTTGCTGAAGAAAGAGATGCCAAAAAAAATGGCACGATTCCTGCTAATAATACTAAAGAAGAATCAAATAAGGATAATTCCAATAAAACTAAAGATGATGGAGCTTTAAAAGTAGAACAAGAAAAAATTGTTTCTGATGCAAAGCAAAAAGCCGCAGATGAAAGAGCTAAAGTTCTAGAAGAGAGAAAGAAAAATTTAGAAGAGAAAAGAGCTAAAATACTCGCCGATAGAGAGGCTGCCAAAAAAGCTAGAGAAGAAAAGTTAAAACAAGATAAAGAGAACAAAAATAAACCTTAAAACAATAATTAATAAATTAAAAAAAATGAAACAATTTAAAACTTTGGTTATAGTTGCCGTAATGTTAATTGGAAGTCAGGCAATTCAGGCACAAGCAAAAACGGCTCACGTTGAAGTAAATGAAATCATATCTAAAATGCCAGCTATGATTGATGCGCAAAAACAATTAGAGAAACTAAGTGGAACATATGATGCAGAATATAAAACTATGGTTGATGAATACCAAAGTAAATTAAAAAAATACGAAGAAGAAGCTGCAACACAAACTGAAGCTGCGAACGAAACACGTGCTAAAGAAATGCAAGATATGCAAAAAAGAATTGTGGACTATAGAGATAATGCTCAAAAAGAACTACAAGCAAAAGAAGCTGATATTATGAAACCTTTGTACGAAAAGGTGAAAGCGTCAATAGCTAAGGTTGGAAAAGCGAAAGGATACCAATATATCTTAAATTCTGAAGGTTTACTTTTGGCTGATGGACCAAATTTGACAGCTGACGTTAAAAAAGACTTAGGGTTTTAATAATTTGAAAAATTAATATAAAAACTGCTCTACTGAATTTTCAGATTAGAGCAGTTTTTTTTTACTTTTGTTTTAATGAAAAATAATAACCCAATAGGACTTTTTGACTCAGGTGTTGGAGGGACATCAATCTGGTCTGCTATACACGATTTGATGCCAAATGAAGACACCATTTATTTAGCTGATAGCGCAAATGCTCCTTATGGAAAGAAGTCTAAACAAGAAATCATTGATCTGAGTATTAAAAATACTGAAGTATTACTCAAAATGAATTGTAAGATTATTGTGGTTGCTTGTAATACTGCAACAACAAATGCAATAAAAGAATTAAGGTCAATGTTTGACGTTCCTTTCATTGGAATTGAACCAGCAATAAAACCTGCAGTATTAAATTCAAGAACACAAACAATTGGCATCTTAGCAACTAAAGGAACATTAACCAGTGAACTTTTTAATAAAGCAATTGAACTTTACTCTGATACAAAAATTGTTGAGCAAGTTGGTTATGGTTTGGTAGAGTTAATAGAAAATGGTGAGTTGAATTCTCCAGAGATGTCAAAATTGTTGCTTTCTTATTTAAATCCTATGATTGAAGAGAATATTGATTATTTAGTTTTGGGATGTAGTCATTATCCATATCTAATTCCTCAGCTAAAACAAATTTTACCACCAAATATTCAAATAATCGATTCAGGTGAAGCTGTAGCAAGACAAACTCAAAAAGTATTAAAAGACAAAATAGGATTAAATTCATCTAAAGAAAATGGAAACGCTACATTTTATACAAATGGCAATCCTAAAGTGTTAATAGAGATTCTTGAAAATAAATTTTTGGTAACACAAAAAGAATTTTAATCTTCTTTAAACCAACTTGAATACATTACATAATTGTTTGAAATGCGTTCGATTTCATTTGCAAAATCAGATGCATCAATGTTCTTTACTTTTTTAGCTGGAACTCCAGCATATATAGAACCCGATTCAACCACAGTGTTTTGCGTTACTACAGATCCTGCAGCAATAATTGAATTACTCTCAATTATACAATTATCCATAATAATTGCTCCCATTCCTATCAGAACATTATCTTTTATTTTACAACCATGTACTATTGCATTGTGACCTATTGAAACATTATTTCCAATAACTGTTGGATGTTTTTGATAAGTGCAATGTATAACAGCCCCATCTTGAATGTTCACTTTGTTCCCAATATGAATACTGTTTACGTCACCTCGTACTACAGCATTAAACCAAATACTACATTTCTCACCAATGTATACTTCACCTACAATAGTTGCATTTTCAGCAACATAACAGTCATTTGGGATTTTTGGAGATTTACCATTTACTGATTTTATTAGCATAGTAAAAAAAAACTGTCCCGAAAAAATCGGGACAAATAGATTAAATTATTAATTAACTGCAGGACAGTCACAATGCCATTTTTCTTTTCTACAAAAGACATTCATACCCAAAGTTATTTGATGAAAACCACCATTATCAAATTTCACATCTCCTAAAAGATGTGAATATGTGTATGAAAGCATATACTCTTTGTAATTTACACCAACTATTGGGGTAATATATTGGAGTCTCTGTGTTTTAACATTTGCGCCATCTAAAAATTCGGTTGCATCCAAACTTCTTCTGTATGAAAGTCCACCCCAAAGCATTCCAAAATCCATTGCCTTGTATGCTTTAACATTTGCATCAAAAGATTTTTCGCCAGTCTTATTTGTTGATTGATACATAAATGATGGTTCAATCATAATATGCTCTTTACTTCCAAATACGTAACCAGTATTAACAACAATCTTTCTCATATTGTCATCTTCAAACTCTGTATAGAGGTCTCTTCTTGTTTCAATCGCATTTTTTAATGTTCCATGAATGTAAAAGTTTCTCAAGTTATATGACATACCAAAGTCAACATTAAAATAAGAATCTTTTTGAACAATTCCACCAACCGCAGGGTCATATGCACCAGATTCTAAAAAGTCTGTTTCGTCTAAAGAAGTTTGTATAAAACCGCCACTTAATCCAAATGATAGTTGATTTAAATCTACATCATCCCTAGAAAACATTAGATGATGTGCATATGTCAATTTAACCCCTTTTTGAGAGTGATAACCATTTTTATCATTAAATACAATTATCCCAGCACCAGAAGGTGAAAATTCACCTAAACGTGTATTAAAACTTGCTGTTTGTAATGCTGGAGCATCTTCTTGACCAAACCATTGTTGGCGGGCAGTTACTCTCAATTTTGCACAATTTGCAGCTCCAGCCATAGATGGATGTAATAAATAATAATTGTCTGATAAATAATCAGAATAAACGGCAATTCCTTGTTGTGAAAAAGAGATTTGCGAAAAAAATAATACTAAAACTAAATATAATCCTTTATAATTCATTGGGGCTATCGTTTTAATGCGAAATGCGATTTAAAAATTTTATTAATTTGTTGTTCTTGAT
>CAZLEU010000037.1:0-22429 GCA_964558625.1 uncultured Flavobacterium sp. | reverse complement strand
TGTAAAGGCAGTAATGTCATAGTCGAGTAGTACTAATAACCCGTAAGCTTATGTACAAAACCAATCCTGCCTAGTTGTTTACAACTAGGCAGGAGCAAACTTTCTTGATTCTTTATGATGATACTTTTTTCTTTATCTCAGTATGTTAAGATATTATGTAATGTTGTTACGATAAATCGTAATACCCTTGCAAAACCTCTTAAGGTGGTTATTGCGGCGGGGCTCACCTCTTCCCATCCCGAACAGAGAAGTTAAGCCCGCCTGCGCAGATGGTACTGCATTTTGTGGGAGAGTATGTCGCCGCCTTTTTTTTAAAACCTCTATCATTTGATAGAGGTTTTTTGTTGTTAATACTTATCGATATATACTAAAATTGAACTCAAAATAGGAAATGATTGTGAATGTAGTCCTCTAAAGAATTACTATTGATTATCCATGAACAGTTTCTTTTTTTCCATAATTGGTAATTAACTCTCCTTCAAATTCTAGCCATTCTGCCCAACGCTTATCAACATCTACTTTTTCAGTATATTTTCTTGCAAATTTTAGGAAAGTTGTATAATGACCAGCTTCGCTTATCATTAGTTGTCTGTAAAATTCAGCTAATTCTTTATCTTCAATATTTTGAGATAAAACTTTAAACCTTTCACAACTCCTAGCTTCAATCATTGCAGAGAATAGAAGTCTATCAATAAAAGCATCATTTCTACTACCATCCTTTTTCATGAATTTGAAAAGTTCGTTTACATAATGATCTTTTCTTTCTCTACCTAATGTTAAACCACGTTCTTTAATTATGTTATGAACCATTTGGAAATGTTCAATTTCTTCTTTAGCTATTTCTAGTAAATCACTAACTAATTCAACGTGTTCTGAATTATAAGTTATAATTGTTATAATGTTTGTTGCCGCTTTTTGCTCACACCAAGCGTGGTCAGTTAGAATTTCTTCAATGTTTGATTCGACAATTGTTACCCATCTTGGGTCAGTTTTTAATTTTAGACCTAACATTTTTACCTAATTTTATTTTGTTGTAAAATTAAATCTTTTCTTTGTAATTGTATTTGATATTATGGTAAATTATAAAACTTTATTAATAATTGGATTTGTTTGGCCAGAACCTAAATCTTCTGCTGCTGGTAATAGAATGATGCAGTTAATTGAATTTTTTTATATAAATGGATATAAAATAACCTTTGCTAGTGCAGCTCAAAATTTAGAGTTTTCTGAAGATATTTCGATTTTTTGCATTGACAAGAAATATATTGAATTAAATTCTTCAAGTTTTGATGATTTTGTAAAAGACTTGAATCCAAATATTGTTTTGTTTGATCGATTTATGGTTGAAGAACAATTTGGTTGGCGTGTTTCAGAAAGTTGTCCAAATGCTTTGAAAATATTAAATACGGAAGATTTGCATTCCATGCGACAAGCAAGACAGTTTGCAGTTAAAGAGAATCGAAAATTTGAGTTAGATGATTTGTTTTCTGATGTTGCTAAAAGGGAAATTGCTAGTATTTTGCGTTGTGATATGTCTTTAATGGTTTCAGAATTTGAAATTGAAATACTTCATGAACATTTTAAGATTGCAAAAGAGTTATTGCATTATTTACCAATTTTTGCAAATAGATTAAATGTAATCCCTACATATGATGAACGAAATGATTTTCTTTTTATTGGAAATTTTCTTCATGAACCTAATTGGGATTGTGTTAAATATATGTTTGAAAAAATTTGGCCCTTATTGAACAAGAAGTTGCCAGATGCAAAAATGTTTATTTATGGGGCTTATCCGTCCCAGAAAGTTATGGAGTTAAATAAACCAAAACAGAATTTCTTTATCATGGGAAGGACAGATGATGCTTTTGAAGTTATAAAAAAAGCTAAAGTCGTTTTGGCACCATTGCGATTTGGGGCAGGAATAAAAGGAAAATTATTAGAGGCCATGCAATGTGGAACTCCAAATGTGACTTCATCAATTGGAGCTGAGGCTATGGCTGGAATTTTAGACTGGAATGGATTTGTAAAAGACAATCCAAATGAGTTTGTTGAAGCCGCTGTACAACTTTATGTTGATAAAGACTTGTGGCAGAAATGCCAAACAAATGGATTTGATATACTTGAAAAACGCTTTAAAAAAGTACTTTTCGAAAAAGAATTTATCACTAAAATTAATTCAATTTTAGATAATTTGAAGCAACATCGAAATAATAATTTTATAGGTTCTATTTTGCAACATCATTTGCTTTCTAGTACAAAGTATATGAGTAAATGGATTGAAGCTAAGAATATGAAAAGGTAAGATGTTGTAACTATTTGTATAGATTTCTATTCATAACGATTGTTATTGGTCTTGATTGAATTGGCATCTTGTCTCAAAAGACGAAATTCAACTAAAAGTAGGAGAACATAGAACTACTTAATAATATCCATTTCATTTGCTCTAAAAAAAAAATCCCGTTCGAAAGGACGACGGGATTTATTATATTTATTATATGCTATAAATTAAGCTAACATGGTAACTGGATTTTCTAGGTATGTTCTTAACGTTTGTAAGAATTGTGCGCCAGTTGCGCCATCTACTGTTCTGTGATCGCAAGCAAGTGTGACTTTCATAGTGTTTCCTATTACTATTTGACCATTTTTTACCACTGGCTTTTCTACAATTGCTCCTACTGAAAGTATTGCTGAATTAGGTTGGTTTATAATTGAAGTAAATTCAGTTATACCGAACATCCCTAAATTGGAAACGGTAAATGTACTTCCTTCCATTTCTGTAGGTTGAAGTTTTTTATTTTTAGCTCTTCCAGCAACATCTTTTACATTATTACCTATTTGAGATAAGCTCATTTGGTCAGCAAATTTTAAAACAGGCACAACTAAACCGTCTTCTACTGCAACAGCAACACCAATATTTACGTGGTGATGAATGGTTATTGCATCATCAGCCCATTGTGAATTTACTTTTGGGTGTTTTTTTAGCGCCATAGCACATGCTTTTATAACCATATCGTTGAAAGAAACCTTGGTGTCTGGAATGGTGTTGATTGTAGCACGAGATTTCATAGCTTCATCCATAGCTACTTCAATGGTTAAGTAGAAATGAGGAGCTGTAAAAATTGATTCCGAAAGACGTTTTGCAATAACTTTACGCATTGTAGAATTTGGAATTTTTTCTGAATAACTTTCACCAGCTGGAACAAATGGTTTAACGACAGTTGCTGATTGTATTGTCTCAGTATTACCTGAGATAACAGTTTGCACTTGAGATGGAGAAACTGTATAGTTTTCTACATCATTTTTAACTATTCTTCCATTTTCACCAGAACCTTTTATTTGAGAAAGATTAATTCCTTTTTCTTTAGCAATTTGCTTTGCTAATGGAGAAGCAAATACTCTTCCATTATTATCTAAAGTTGATGTATCTTGATTTGGTTGAGATATAGTAACAGGAGTAGTGGTTTCAGTTTTTTCAACTGCTGCGCTTTGATTCTCATTCCCTTTTGCATAATTATCAGCTATTCCTGTAATGTCAGTTCCAGCAGGTCCAATGATAGCTAAAACACTATCTACGGGTGCAGATTCGCCTTCTTGAATTCCGATGTATAATAAGGTTCCCGCGTTGAAGGATTCAAATTCCATTGTTGCTTTGTCTGTTTCGATTTCTGCAAGCATATCGCCTTCTTTTACAGTATCACCTATTTTTTTTAACCAAGTGGCTACAGTACCCGTTGTCATCGTGTCACTCAAACGTGGCATAGTAATTACTTTCACTCCAGATGGGATAGTGGTTGTTGTTTGTGTAGTTACTGTATTTGGTTTTTCAGTGATAGGAGTTGATTCGCTTTTTGGAACAGAACTTTCTCCTGCTAATAAAGTGGAGATATCTTCTCCTTCTTTTCCAATAATTGCTAATAGTGAATCGACAGGAGCTGTTTGACCTGATTCAATTCCAATATGTAATAATACGCCAGAATTAAACGATTCAAATTCCATTGTAGCTTTATCAGTTTCAATTTCAGCTAAAATGTCACCTTCTTTTATAGTATCGCCTACTTTTTTAAGCCATGTAGCAACAGTTCCTTCTGTCATAGTGTCGCTCAAACGAGGCATTGTTATTATTGTTGCCATAATTATAATCTATGAGGAATGAAAGGATAATTTTCTTGTTCGTAAACCACATCATAAAGTTGTTGTGCTTCTGGAAATGGAGACTCTTCAGCAAATCGTTCGCATTCATCAACCAAGTTCTTCACTCTTTCATCTATTGCGTCAATTTCAGCATCTGTTGCGTACTTTTTCTCCTTTATAATATCCAAAACTTGAGTAATTGGATCGATTTTTTTATATTCTTCAACCTCCTCTTTTGTTCTGTATAACTGAGCATCTGACATTGAGTGACCTCTATAACGGTATGTTTTCATTTCCAAAAATGTTGGACCATCACCACGACGAGCTCTGTCTATTGCTTCATGCATAGCTTCAGCAACTTTTACAGGATTCATTCCATCAACAGGTCCGCAAGGCATTTCATATCCCAAACCTAATTTCCATATGTCTGTATGATTTGCAGTTCTTTCTACAGATGTTCCCATTGCATATCCGTTGTTTTCACAAATAAATACTACAGGAAGCTTCCAGTTCATAGCCATATTAAAAGCTTCGTGTAATGAACCTTGACGAGCCGCTCCGTCACCAAAATAAGTTAAGGTAACTCCACCAGTTTCAAAATATTTGTCTGCAAAAGCCATACCAGCTCCAACCGGGATTTGAGCTCCTACGATACCATGACCACCGTAAAAACCGTGTTCTTTTGAAAAAATGTGCATTGATCCACCCATCCCTTTCGATGTTCCAGTTACTTTTCCATAAAGCTCAGCCATAACTTTTTTAGGGTCAACACCCATTGCTATGGGTTGAACGTGATTACGATATGCGGTAATCATTTTGTCCTTTGATAGATCCATTGCATGAATTGCTCCAGCAAGAACAGCTTCTTGACCATTATATAAGTGTAAAAATCCTCTAACTTTTTGTTGAATATATACAGCGGCTAATTTGTCTTCAAACTTTCTCCAAAACTGCATTTCTTCATACCATTGTAGGTAAGTTTCTTTTGTAATTGGTTTCATTTTTTAATGAATTACGTTGATTAAATATAGTGTAATCGTATCACAAATTGTGAATTTGTCAAATCTGTGAATTGCAAAAGTAAGATATTGATAGTAGAAGTAAAAATAATTCAGAATTAAAATACCATTTTTTAATAACTGTTTATTCTTAAATATCAACTATATCGTTATAGCTTACAAGGATGTTTTGTCAAATGAAAGTGGTAATAAATTAGTAATCGAATTTGACATATAAATTTCTCCCGATTCTCCCATAAAATAGATTTCAATCGGTATGTCTTGTTTGAATTCATATTCAGCAATCGATTGACGACAAGCACCACATGGCGGAATTGGTGATAGAGTAGGGTTCATGTCTGATGCAGCAGTTATTGCCAATTTTACAATTTTTGCATTAGGATAAATTGCTCCTGCTTGAAAAATGGCTACCCGTTCTGCACACAAACCTGATGGATATGCTGCATTTTCTTGATTTGAACCTAGTACTATTTTTCCATTGTCAAGTAAAATAGCTGCTCCTACTCTAAAATGGGAATAAGGTGCGTAAGCATTTTTGCGGGTTTCAATAGCTTGATTCATTAATAGTTGTATCTCGTTCGGTAATTCATCAATTTCTTTGAAAACAGAAATTGTTGTGTTAATGTTGATTTGTTTCATTAGTTATAGAGGAAAAAAAATCCAAATTTCGATTAGAAATTTGGATTGTTATTTGATTTATTTATTTTTAGTATTCATCATATTTGTCTCCAAAAGCAAAACTTAACGAGAATCTAAGAGTGTTTTCAAGAGGGTTTTTAACTTTGGATGCCGAAAATAGATATGAAACATCTACTTTAATTGCGCTGTATTTGAAGCCAGCTCCAAGAGTAAAAAATTGTCTTGCACCTTTTACAGGACTTTCATGAAAATAGCCTAAACGAAATGCAAACGAGTCTTGATACATATATTCTGAACCGATAGAATAAGTAAATTCTTTAAGCTCTTCAGAAAAACCATCGGGAGCATCATTAAAGGATTTAAATATACCAGATGACCAGCCTATGTTATTGTAGTTTTCTCTTGTTATAGCATTTTGTTCTTCTTGCGATATCTCACCTTCATCGGTATAATCACCATCATTATTTAAGTCAATAGCTGCCGCTGGTATTTGAGGTGTTGGAACCAACAATTTGGAAACTTCTGTATTTAATGAAACTTTGTTGTAGTCGTCTAAAATGAAATCAAAACCCGCTCCTAATCTTAATAAAGAAGGAAGAAAATTTGAGTTTAAATCACTTTGTTCTTCATCATAGCTGATTTTTGGACCTAAATTTTGAAAATTAAATCCTGCTCTCCAACGACCATTAAAATCACTAAAGGCAATTTCTTCAGATTGATAGAAACCAGATACATCAACTGCAAAAGATTTGGCAGCCGCATTACTTTGTCCAGCAGAAGCTAATCTCAAATTCGAACTAATAAAGCGCCCACCTACAGACATCGAAAATCGTTCACTAAGTTTTAAAGCATAAGCACCGTCAATCGCAAATTCAGCAGGTTTTACAACTCCTTGATCAACACCATCACCATCTGTTAAGTTAATTTCACCAAGGCTAAAATATCTTATACTTCCCGAAAAAGCACTAAATTCATTAATTCTGTTAAAATAATTCACCTGACCCAAAGAAATATCATTTACTAATTCCGATAGATAGGGTGTATAACTTATTGAAAATCCTTGTTTTTCTAGTGAGAAAGCATATTTAGCAGGATTATACTGTTGAGAAAAAGCATCAGTAGAGGTTGCAACACCTTGATCACCCATTCCGGCAGATCGTGCATCAGCAGCTATTAATAAAAAAGGCACTCCTGTCGTTATAACCCTAGTGGGAGTATCTTGAGCGATAATTTGTTGTGTGAATAATGTGCTAACTAGTAGTATTAAAATCTTCTTCATTTTACATTTTTAAATAATTACAAATATAGTATTTTATTAAAGTATTACAAGTTTCTCAAATTTTTCTGTTTTAGAATTTGAAATCGTTGACTTGACGGTCATTTTATATATATAAACTCCTTTCCCAATTTTATCTCCAAAGTCGTCTTTTCCATCCCATGTAATTTCTTTAGACAAAAAACCATCAGTTGTTATAACTTGATTTTTTGTCCAAACTACTTTTCCTGTAATGGTCATTACTTGTATTTGAACATCCAAAGGCTCAAATGGTTTGTTGTGAGTAAACCAAAATTGTGTATAGTTTACAAACGGATTAGGGTAATTTAAAACGTTGGTAAGTGTTATGGATTCATCACCAACTACAACAAATTGAATTTCGGATGTTATAGGATTGTTATATACATCCCATGCTTTGAAAACTATTGTGTGCGTACCAATAGATAAGTTCCTAAATGGATATTTAAGTTTGCCAGATTTATAATTATCCAATTCGGTTTCATAATAATCATTTAGTTTAATAGGATTGGTTTCATCACCATCTAAAATTGCTATTATGTCATGACCAATTCCGCTAGCAGTATTGATACCATTTTCATCTTCAAGAAATGCAAGAAATATTGGAGATTCATTTGTTATGCCACCTGATATAAATGTAGTATCATTCATATACAGCTTTACAGTTGGCGGTGTATTATCTGTTGGAGCATTTAAATTTACACCTCCAATTTTTATAGTTGTATTGTGTCCTGTTTTATCTAATAAAATATTGTTTCTTTTTGCATAAAAACTCATTTTGCCATTTCCAATTGCGATCGTAATGTCTCTTGGGACAACAAATCCAAACTCAAAAGTCCCATTGACAACAGTTGCGTTTCCTCTAAAAATAGCTTCTCCCAAAATATTAAAATTTAATATTGAATTGTTAGAATCGTTATTTAGCGTTGTTCTTACAATTTCTTTATCATATATTTGGATAGCTACTTCTCCATTATATGTAGATAAGAGAACGCCGTTTTCATCGGTCACTTCTCCGTTTATTTTCATATAGGATAGTGCTTTAAAGTCATCTATAGGTTGAGAAATTGGAACGTCATTTACTTTAGTTAGTTTAACTTGTGGTTTTGGCATAGCTAACATTAATGCTGGGTCTCCAAGACACGCAACAATTTTTACACCGCCAGAATAGTCGTTTTTGGCTAATCGTAATGCTTCAGCAATTGAGGTGTATTCATTGGTGTCGTATGAAAAAACATATTTGGCAATATCAAAATTAAATTGCTCACCTGTGAATTGACCAATTTCTCGAACTGTTGTAAACATTGCAATAGCACCACCTTTTGGATTCCAAAAAGTGTACTCACCTGCAGTTGGTCTTGATGGATTGTCAAATCTTGAAAAATCACAGGTTATCGTAATAAATAAAGGATATTTATAGCGGTTATTTATATTTTGTCCGTCCGATTTCTCCCACATTCTCTCTTGTGCTAATCCATCTTCACCACCGTGACCAAGATAGTTGAAGACTAAAGCTCCATTTTCAAAGGCATTGTAAAAATCTTTTTTAGCTTGAGGATATCTTTTACCCCCGGCAGATGTTTCTTGAACATACGAGTCAAGTAAAATCTTCTTAGGATTCATAAACGGTTTTTCTGATACAATTTCATCAGCCAATGCATTAATATTAACTTGTAATGTTCGGTCTCCTGTGGTATCAGCATCATCAGCTATGACTACAAAATTATTACGCCAATTTCCATATGATTTGAAGTCATAATATTCGATAACTTTATTTACCAATTCATCTGCTTGTTGAGAAGAGTTTGCAATCATTCTTCCTACAGCAATATCTAAATCTCCAATTAAGTCATCATTTGTGCTTCCATTCTTTACATATCCATCATTATTATCCATATGAGCAAAAAAATCATCACTTGCATACGAAGATTCGCTAATTGAATAGCTATTTATTGAATGTAGGATGGGAACAAAATTGGTGTTATTAGATGTCTTGTTTTTAAAATCATACGAAGCATCACCAAACATGTTGACATATTTCACCTTTTTTTCAGAAGTTGAGGCATTGTTATAGACATATTTTATAAAGTTACGAATAGCAGCTATATCTTGTTTGCCAGATGAAAATTCTGGATATATACTTTCAAGGGTTACAACTTTAACGTTTAATAAAGAATAATTTCTATGAAAATTCGCCAACTTTTCGGCTTGATTATAAAATTGAGAGGGTGTAATAATTAGGTAATCAATATCTTGAATGTCTCCTTGTTTATTTTTGAAAATGGTCCCTTTTAGATTTTGATTGGCAATTTTGGGTTGACTGTCCTTTGATGGAGAATAAAAGTCATTACTTGTAACGGCTATGAATTTTCTAATATTATTTGCGTTTGATTTAAAAGAAAAAACGGATTGATTGTTATTTGTATACTTCGATACATTATAAATATCGGTTATATCCCAAACTTGGCTAATTCCATTTGCGTTAGAGATTTGATATTCTTTTATAGAGCTATTGCCAGTACTATTGTTTTGGAATCTAAATTGTTTTCCATAACCCTTTAGTAGTCTTTTACTTTTTATATTAATGTAGTCTAAGTATCCATCAGCTGTTGGAACTCCATTATTGTTAAATGTTAACCTGATGCTTAAGTTTTCTGTTGATGGTATTGTTGTTGTGGAGAAATAGATATCTCTTGGTAACCTTCCATCTCCAGAACTAATAGTAGAAGTTGATAATAACTGATTATTAGCTTCTATCTTAAAAGAACAATCACTTATGGATTTAGCAGCAAGATGAGTTGACATTGAAATGGTTGAAGAAGCAACTATATTAGGTATCGAAAAGCTAAATTCTTGAATGTTTTTAGTGTCAAAATCTTCCCCAAACCATGTACGACCAACTTTCCCAACATTTACATTGTCAACTTCATGATACATGGTATCATCGAAATCAGTAATTGTTAAATCACTGCTTTCTGTAGGTTGAGAGTTTTCAGGAATTCTTTTACCGTCTGAGCTAGCAACTGTTAGGTAATAATAAGTTATGTCAGAATATAGATTTACATTTGTTTGACTTTCTTCATTCCAATTATCTGTTCCTTCAGCATAAAATAAAATACCATCCGAATCGTTAAAAACACCATCTTCTTCCCCAATAACTTGTATTGCGTTTTCTGTCAAGTCATTAGGGTAAAACTCACTATTCTTTAAAGGTAACATTCTACCACCGTTGCCGTATAATTGAATTTTTTTTGGATTAATATTGTCTACATTCATTCCCAAACTTTTTAAAAAAGTTTTAGAAATAAAATAAACTCCAGATTTTTGAACATAAAATCTATACCAATCACCAGTTGCTAATACCGAGTTGGTTATGTTCATTCCAGAAATCCGATTTTCATTAATTTGACTTTCATTAAAGCTATATTCAAATGATTTGATTTTTTTATAAATAGTAGCTTCTTTAATAATTGGTGACACCTTCAATCTAGCAACAATTTTATTTCTTGAATAATTAACAGTTATGTTTGCTTCAGGTTTTGTTGGAATTTTTGAAATATCAATATCTCCTATATTCTGTTCTGAAATTATTTCGTAGGTAACATTGGAAATGACTAGTGATTGTTCGTCAATCAATTTTTCTAATGGAATTTTAAGTATGTAATATAATTCTTTATTGTATGAATCAAAAGCAAAGTTTTTTGCATCAAATTGAGGTACAATCATTTTCGTTTCCCCTATAAGATAGTCGTGTTTGTCACTCCAGTTGATGGTGACAAAACCTTTCTTTTGAGCGAAACTATAAGCAATGCAAAGAAGAACAAATATTATATAACTTTTTTTCATCAGTTCTAAAACGATTTTTTTTAAAAAATAGTATGCAAAGGTCGTAAAATTATTTTTTTTTCGAATACTGTATACTATTTCATTTTTTTTAGCGTTAATATGTTCGATATAAACAAGATTTTATCGATTAAATGCAATTTTTTATAAAAAGGTGTTGCAAATTAAATGTTAATTATTAACTTGCGCCCAAAATTTATTACCTACTAAAAGTATGAAAGTAAACAAAATTATGATTGTCAAGTCGTTACTATCGTTAGTAGTAACTCTAGGTCTTATGACTAGTTGTGGAAAAGGAAAAGATTCTAAAAACACTTCAAGTGCCACAGGATGGAAGATTAATGACAAAAAGGGAGGTTTTCAGTATGCTTCTAATTTTAAAAAGCAAGCAACTGCGCCAGGATTGGTTATGGTTGAAGGGGGAACTTTTACCATGGGTAAAGTACAAGACGATGTAATGCACGATTGGAATAACACACCAAGTCAGCAACACGTTCAGTCTTTCTACATGGATGAAACCGAAGTTACCAATTTGATGTACTTAGAATATCTTGAGTGGTTAAAAAGAGTATTCCCTCCAGATCAAGAAAATTACAGAAACATATATGATGGTGCTGTACCAGATACTTTAGTTTGGAGAAATAGATTAGGTTATAATGAAACTATGACCAATAATTATTTGAGACATCCTGCGTATGCTAATTATCCTGTAGTAGGGGTTAACTGGATTCAAGCAGTAGAGTTTAGCAAATGGAGAACTGATCGTGTAAACGAAAAAACGCTTGAAGATGCTAAATATCTTAAAAAAGATGCTAAAGTTACTGACACCAAAGCAGAATCTACTTTTAGTACAGAAACATACTTAGCGGCTCCTACTAAAACTTTTGGAGGTAATGAAGAAATCGTTCTTAAACGAGGAATGATTAAATCTGCTAAGGATAGTACAAATGTATATGCAAAAAGGTCTTCTGGTTTAATATTGCCAGAGTATAGACTTCCTACTGAATCTGAGTGGGAATATGCAGCAGCTGCAGATGTAGGTCAAAGAGAATACAACATATACAAAGGACAGAAAAAATACCCATGGTCAGGATCTTACACACGTTCAGGTAAACGTCAGGTTAAAGGTGATCAATTGGCTAACTTTAAGCAAGGTAAAGGAGATTACGGTGGAATTGCTGGTTGGTCAGATGATGGTGCCGATATTACTCAATATGTAAAATCATATGCTCCAAATGATTTTGGTTTGTATGATATGGCTGGTAATGTTGCAGAATGGGTTGCAGATGTTTACAGACCTATTGTAGATGATGAAGCAAATGATTTCAACTACTATAGAGGTAATGTTTACATGAAAAATAAAATTGGGGATGATGGTAAAGTTGAAATAGTTACTGCCGAAACCCAAACATTTGATACGCTGTCAAATGGAAAAATAATTGCAAGAACTTTTCCAGGAGAAATTGCTAGAGTGCCTGTTGATGAAAAAGAAACCTATTTGAGACAAAACTTCGACAAATCTGATAACAGAAACTACAGAGATGGTGATAAGCAATCTACAAGATATTTTGATTTTGGATCTGAAGATGATGATGCAAAAACAAAAGAAAAACATGTAATGTATGATTCTCCTAAGCATAATGTTACAACAGACAGTTTAGGAAACATGGTTAGAAAATATGATAGATCTAGCAAAAGAACAACTTTGGTTAATGATGATGTAAGAGTTTATAAAGGAGGTTCTTGGAGAGACAGAGCTTATTGGTTAGACCCAGCTCAAAGAAGATATTTCCCGCAAGATATGGCGACTGACTATATTGGTTTCCGTTGTGCAATGTCTAGAGTTGGTCCTAAAGCGGATAAAAAGAAAAGACCTAGAAATTAATATATTGTTTACTATATATAAAAGCCCTTTAGTTAGGGCTTTTGTTTTTTTTACAAATTACTATGACTATTCAAGAGCTACATCGTATATTTTTAAAATGTTCTACCGTTTCCATTGATACTAGAAAGATTGAAAAAAATTCATTTTTTGTTGCTATCAAAGGAGAGAATTTTGACGCAAATACTTTCGCACAAGAAGCTTTAAATAAAGGCGCTTTGTACGTCGTTATTGATAATAAGAATTACTATATTGATGAACGTACAATACTTGTCGCAAACAGCTTAAAAACATTGCAAGAGCTTTCAATGTTTCATCGAAGATACTTAAATCTTCCTATTATAGCTTTGACAGGAAGTAATGGAAAGACAACGACAAAAGAATTAATAAAAGTCGTTCTTGATAGAAAATTTAAAGTAAAAGCAACAATAGGTAATTTGAATAATCATATCGGTGTGCCGTTAACCTTGCTTTCATTTAATAATGATACCGAAATTGGTATTGTAGAAATGGGAGCCAATCATCAAAAGGAAATTGAATTTCTCTGTGATTTGGCGCAGCCTGATTATGGATATATTACCAACTTTGGTAAAGCACATTTGGAAGGCTTTGGAGGTGTTGAAGGAGTTATTAAAGGGAAAAGTGAAATGTATGATTATTTGAGGCAAAATAATAAAAAAGTTTTTATTAATCTTGATGATACTGTTCAGGTTGAAAAGGCAAGAGATATTGATCAAATTTCATTTAGTCAAGAAGCAGCAAGTGCCACTATTTTTATAAAAAATGTTGTTGCGAATCCATTCGTTTCAATAAAGTTTAATCATACAGCTATACAATCAAATTTAATAGGGCTTTATAACGCCAATAATATTAATGCGGCAATAACAATTGGTCATTTTTTTGCTGTATCTGATAGCGATATTAAAGATGCAATCGAAAGTTATGTGCCCGAAAACAATAGGTCACAATTAATAGAAAAAAATTCAAATCAAATAATAATGGATGCTTATAATGCTAATCCAAGTAGTATGAAAGTTGCTTTAGATAATTTTATTCAATTGGATAAAAGCAATAAAGTCATTATTATTGGAGACATGTTTGAATTGGGTAATGAAAGTCTTAATGAGCATAAGTCTATAGTTAAAATGCTGGAAAATAAAGAAGAGATAAAGTGTTTCTTTATTGGTAATGATTTTTATACAAATAGAGCTGACTTTCCTCATTTTAAATTTTATCAATCGTTTAATGATTTCGCGGTCTTTTTAAAAGTTAATTCATTAAGAAAGTGTACTGTTTTAATAAAAGGATCAAGAGGAATGGCATTAGAACGAACATTAGAACTATTGTAAAATAAAAAACTCTTCAATATATTGAAGAGTTTTTTATTTGTGGGCGATAAGGGATTCGAACCCCTGACCCTCTGGGTGTAAACCAGATGCTCTGAACCAACTGAGCTAATCGCCCTGATTGCGAGTGCAAATATAAGCCACTTTTCTTAATATGCAAACTTATTTCGAAAAAAAATTATAAAATTTCTGCAACGACAAATGTACTGCCTCCAATGTAAATAAAGTCTTCCTCTCTTGCTTCTTCAAGTGCTTTTTTGTAAGCTATTGAAACAGAATTATATATTCGGCCTTTTAATCCATTTTCTTCAGCTTTTCGTTTCAAAATGGCGGCGTCTAAGCCCCGAGGAATATTTGGTTTACAAAAAAAATATTTTGCATTTTTTGGGAATAAAGGCAATATTTCATCCAAATCTTTATCATTTACAACACCTAAGATAATGAATAAACGATTATATTTTGATTTTTTAATTTGTTGTAGTACAATTTCCAATCCATTTTTATTATGAGCAGTATCACAAATTGTTTTTGGCTTATCACTTAATTCTTGCCATCTGCCTTGTAAACCTGTATTTTTGATAACATTTAGAAATCCATCTTTAACATTTTTCTCTGAAATGTTATAAGCATATTTATCTTGGAGCACTTTTATTGATTGTGCAACGGTTTTCTTATTGTGTTTTTGATAATCACCTATAAGAGAAGAAGGATAATCTATATCGATTAGTTCCGATGCAAAATAAATTTCTGAATTGTTTTCTGTTGCACTTTTTATAAAAACTTTCTTTGTATCATTTGTGTATTCTCCTATTACAATTGGAATGTTTTGTTTTATAATTCCCGCTTTTTCAGTAGCTATTTGTTGAAGCGTATTCCCTAAAAATTGGGTATGGTCTAGTCCAATATTTGTAATCACAGATAGCAAAGGTGTAATAATGTTGGTTGAATCTAATCTTCCACCCATTCCAACTTCAATAATTGCAATAGCTACATTTTCTTTTTCAAAATAATCAAATGCCAAACCGACAGTCATTTCAAAAAAACTTAACGCATTTACTTCAAAAAAAGATTTGTGCTGTGAGATAAATTGACATACAAATTCTTCTGGAATTTCTTTTCCATTTATTTTAATCCTTTCACGATAATCTTTTAGATGTGGCGATGTATAAAGCCCAGTTTTGTAGCCAGCTTCTTGAAAAATGGATGCAAGCATATGAGATGTAGAGCCTTTTCCATTTGTGCCTGCAACATGAATACATTTTAACTTTTTTTCAGGGTTGTTAAGATAATTAGCCAACAGAATAGTATTGGTTAAATCCTTTTTATAAGCAGAAGCACCTTGATGTTGGTACATCGGTAATTGCTCAAACATCCATTTGACAGTTTCTTGATAAGTCATTATTTTTGTAATAAATAAATGGTAAGATAAAATAATTTACCATTTTTGTAGTTTACTATTATATTAGAATTTATCTTTATTGCAAATTTGAGATAATTTTTAATAACAAATTCAAAAATGACTATATATGATTAATTTTTTTCTTCAAGTTCAAAACGATTCTATTGTTCAAGCCGCAACAGGAGCTGTAATAGAAGGAACTGTAAAAACCAATGAAATTTCAGTTTTAGAGTTTATTTTAAAAGGAGGGCTTTTCCTTATCCCTATTGCACTTCTATTATTTTATACTTTTTATGTAATCATTGAACGATATTTATATATCAGCAAGAGAGCAGTTATCGATCCAAACTTAATTCGTGATATTCGTGATAGTTTAAATTCAGATCATTTTGATATGGCAGTTTCAGCAGCCGAAAGAAACGGTACAGCTTCTGGTTATGTGCTTAGAGAAGGAATTTTAACAATTGGAAGACCAATAGCCGAAATAGAATCTAACATGGAACGTGCTGCCAACATAGAAGTTGGTGAAATGGAGAAAAAACTAGGTCAACTTGGACTTATAGCAGGTATTGCACCAACACTAGGGTTTATAGGAACAATATCTGGAGTTATCAAGATTTTCTATAGTATTTCTCAAACCGAAGATATTAGTATTGGTAATATTTCGGGTGGATTGTACGAAAAAATGATTAGTTCTGGAGCAGGACTTGTTGTGGGTATTATAGCTTATTCGGCCTACCATTTGTTTAACGGAAAGATTGATAGTTTCGCATTAGGAATTCAAAAACAAGTTTTAGATTTTGTTAATATAATTCAGAGACCACATGGTAAAACGAAATAAACGATTTCATGCAGAAGTAGCCACTTCATCACTTAGTGATATTATGTTTTTTTTGCTGTTGTTTTTCCTAATTATATCAACATTGGCAAATCCGAACGTTATCAAAATGACATTGCCTAAGTCAAAAATTAGTGAAAAAACCAATAAACAACTCATTAGTTTGTCGGTAACCGAAGACAAACGTTTTTATCTTGACAAGCAAGAAGTTCCTTTTGAAGAGCTAGAAACAGCTTTGTTAGCGCAAATGGGAGATGCCAAAGACCAAACTGTAGTTGTTCGAATACCATTTAACCTTCAAGTGCAAGATTTGGTAGATGTGTTGCAAATAGGAGTCAAGAACAAACTTAAATTTGTGATAGCAACCAATAATTCTAAATAGAAGCGAAAGGCATGGGATTTATCAAATATCGTAGTTCCTGCTATCCATTGCAACAAAAAAGCTCCGAAACACTCGGAGCTTTTTTGTTTTCATTCCTATCAGGGCTAGTTACGATTTTGGATTCAGTTTTGGCTTAGTCTTTTAAGCTAAAGTTATATCTAATAGTGCCCACTTGTTTTTCTGCACCATCAGGACTAACACTCCATTTTGTATTCATAGCCGCTACTTTAGCTTGACTAGTTAAGCAACTTGCAGTATTCGTTGTGCCTCTTGCTCCAGGCTTGGCTTCAATTACATTACCATTTTTATCTACCGTTATTTGAACAACAACAGTACCTTCTTCATTACAATTATAGGTTGGTTGCGGTTTACTCAAAGCTTTTCTGCCAGCTAATGAGTATCCAGCACCGTTGCCTAATCCGTTTCCGCTTCCATTCCCGCCACCACTTCCAGAACCACTTCCTGCACCAGTTCCAGTTCCGTTTCCAGTTCCTTTGCCACCACCAGAACCACCACCAGAACCACCGCTTCCAGAATACCCATTCGAGTTTATATCGCCATTTGCACGTCCTTGATTACCAGCTGTGCTACTATTTCCATCACCACCTTTTGAGTTTCCATTTAAAATATTTGCTAATGCATCATCTACTTTTCTAACAATTGGTTTTTTTACCTCTGGAGTTTTTTTAATCTCTGTTTTTACTATTGGTTTAGGATTTTTAACAGGATCTTTTTTAGGAATTACAACATCTGTCTTATCCGATTCAGAATCTTCCGAAATTATATCTTCATCTGGAGTTGAAGCTGTTTCAACTTGTTTAGTAACATTTTTTACATCCAATTCCTTACTCTGAAAATCTGCACCAGAACCAAAATCGGTATCGCCAAAATTTACAGTAACCCCGCCACCGCCACCGCCGCCAGCAAGACCTACAAGTTCAGCGTCAGAAGGAGGCCAAAAACGGATAAAAAACAAAACTAAAAGCAACAAACCATAGATTAGGATAGCACCTAAAATTGATTTTTTTTTGTCGGCAGCTGATGAATCTAAACTCATTATGTTTTCTTTTATTAGATTTAACGTCGAAATTTACTAAAAATTGTTAACTTATAACTATTTAAGTAGTTTTAGACAAATTTTTCTTTAGCCAAATAAATCCGATTATACCCGAAATTAATGAACCAATCAATATCATAAACTTTGAATTTGTAATAATTTGATGGTCTTCAAATGCTAAAAGTGTAACAAAAATGGACATTGTAAATCCAATTCCACCAAGAAATCCAACTCCAAGAATCGTATTCCAATTCAAGTCATCAGGTAAATTAGTAAGTTTTAATTTGACAGACAAATACGTAAAAAGAAAAATCCCTATAGGTTTTCCAAGTACTAGTCCAAAAATAATACCTAATGAGTAGGGTTCATAAAAATTGTGAATCCAATCTCTACTAATTATAATTGCTGTATTGCTCAAGGCAAATATTGGAATGATGATAAACGCTACAGGGTGGTGTAACCAATGTTGTAATTGTGATGAAATAGTTTTTGAGCTTCCATTGCCAAAAGGTAGTGCAAAGGCTAGTAAAACTCCAGTAATGGTTGCGTGAACACCAGAATTCAACATGAAATACCACATAAAAATTCCTCCTACGAGATATAAAATCAGGTTGGTTACTTTCAATCGATTCATTATCAAAAGTACTCCAAAAATACAAAGTGATATAATTAGATTGGTGAAGTAGATAGTTTTAGTATAAAAAAGAGCGATCAAAATTATAGCCCCTAGATCATCAATAACTGCAAGAGCCGTTAAAAAGACTTTTAAAGAAACGGGTACTCTGTTTCCCAATAAAGATAAAATCCCTATAGCAAATGCAATATCTGTTGCCATTGGAATTCCAATACCATGTTGTGTTGGTGTTTCTGAGTTGAAGATAAAATAAATCAATGCAGGAATCAGCATTCCACCCAAAGCTCCTGAAATGGGTAATATAGCATCTTTTATTTTTGAAAGTTCACCTATATAAACCTCTCGTTCTAGTTCTAATCCAATTAATAAAAAGAAAATGGTCATCAAACCATCATTTATCCAATGTTCTGCACTGTGACTACCAATTTGGTAATGCCACATAGCAATGTATTCTTCAGAAATAGAAGAATTTGCTAAAAGAAGAGAAATAACAGTACAGATTAATAAAACCAGTCCGCCTGCTTTTTCACTTTCAAAAAAAGATTTGAACAATCCTGTGGTTTTCATCTATACTAATTGTTTTAATGCAATTTCAAAGGCTGTTGCGCTAATATTTACTTTTGAATTATTTAAATCATGTGTTTTTTCAATCGCTTTTTTAATAGTTTCTGAAATGTCATAGAATACAGCTTCATCTGTCATTTGAACTTTTTTCTCCATGAAGTAAGCAAAAACTCTTGCCATTCCGCAATTGGAAATAAAATCTGGAATCAAACTCACTTTGCTATCGGTTTCTTCCATAATGGGACCAAAGAAAATCTCTTTATCGGCAAAAGGCACATTTGCACCGCAAGAAATTACTTCCAATCCAGAGTTAATTAGATTATCCAGTTGGTCTTTTGTTACTAATCTTGAAGCTGCACATGGAGCAAAAATATCGGCACCAATTGTCCAGATTTTTTGATTGATTTCTTCAAAAGGAATCATGTTGTCGGCAACCAATTTGTTACCATCTTTATTCAAAAATAAACGCCTAATTTCCTCAAAAGAAAATCCGTTTTCGTTTAGGATTCCTCCATCACGGTCAATAATTCCGATAACTTTTACCCCCATTTCTGCAAGATAAAAAGCAGCAGCCGAACCCACATTTCCAAATCCTTGAACAATGGCTTTTTTGTCTTTAAAATCCCCACCGTAAGTATTGTAATAATGACGAACAGCTTCAGCGACACCATAGCCTGTAATCATATCGGCAACGGTATATTTTCTTAATACATCAGGTGAGAATTTTGGGTTTTCAATTACTTTAATAACACCCTGGCGTAATTGCCCAATTCTGTTGATTTTGTCGGCTTCTGTCGGTTTGAAATGACCGTTAAAAACACCTTCTTGCGGATGCCAAACACCACATTCTTCCGTGTAAGGAATAACTTCGTGAATTTCATCAACATTCAAATCGCCACCAGTTCCATAATAACTTTTCAATAATGGAGAAACCGCCTTGTACCAACGTTGTAAAACACCTTTTTTACGAGGGTCATTTGGGTCAAAATTAATTCCAGATTTTGCGCCACCAATTGCTGGACCAGAAACCGAAAATTTTACTTCCATTGTTTTTGCCAATGATAAAACTTCGTTCATGTCTAATCCTTTTCTCATTCGGGTTCCGCCGCCAGCTGCACCACCACGAAGCGAGTTTATAACTGTCCAACCTTCGGCTTCGGTTTCGCTATCTTTCCAGTTGAATACTATTTCGGGTTGTTTGTTTTCAAATTTTTTAAGTAAATCTTTCATTGTTTGTTTATGTAGTCTGTTTGTGTTGCAAATATAGGGTTTTTAAAAATATTAGATTTTAATAAAAGGTACTATTTTAATAGATTTTTCCCGAACTATGATCCATTTTCGCGCCAGTAACACTGCTCAAAACATTGATTTCATTTCGTAATTTCAAGACGCCTAAAAGTGCAAAAATCAATGCTTCTTTAAATTCTAAAGTTTTGTTATCAGGAATTACAATTTTGATATTTGGCAAGCAAGATTGCATTCTTTCAATTAAAAAATCATTGTAAGCACCACCACCAGTTATCAGTATTTTTCCAGTTTTGTTGGGTAATGCCAATGCGGTTTGCAAAGCAATATGTTCAGTAAAAGTATGCATTTTATCTTCTATAGAAATGGAATACTTCTCAATCAATGGTATCACGATTTCTTTTACAAATTCAAATCCAAGTGATTTTGGAAAAGGTTTTTTATAATAATCTAAAACGTTTAATTCATTTAATAAGTCCGAATTTACTTTGCCTGAACGGGCTAGTTGTCCTTTATCGTCATAATCGAATCCTAATATATTGGCATAGAAGTTAAAAACCGTATTTACAGGCGAAATATCAAAAGCGATTCGCTTGGAATTATTTTTAAAAGAAACATTAGAGAAACCGCCCAAATTCAAGCAATAATCATATTCCGAAAATAAAATGCTGTCGCCAATTGGAACTAATGGTGCACCTTGACCACCCAATTTCACATCTTGAACTCGGAAATCGCATACCACTTTTTCTTTAATTATTGAAGCAATTTTGGGAAGGTTTCCTATTTGAAGTGTAAAACCTTTTTGTGGTTGATGTAAAATGGTGTGGCCATGAGAACAAACGGCATCAATATTTTTTATTTGATGTGTCTCAATAAATGATTTTATGATATTCCCTAAAAGTTCAGTGTAATCTTCATTTAATTCTATCAATTTTTCTTCTGAAAAACTTACGGCTACCTTCAATTTGTTTAACCAATTTTTAGGATAAGAAATAGTTTTGGATTCAAGGATTTTATAACTCCATTTGCCCTTTTTTAGGGTAAAATTGATGTGTGCCAAATCGATTCCATCAAGTGATGTGCCAGACATTACGCCGATAACATTATAACTTTCTTTAAACATTGGCTAAAATTACGAAAACGTTTGAGAAATTAAGTAAAATATGCTATTTTTGAGCACTAAAATTATCGATTTACTAAATAAACTTATACAAAAATATGGATTTTAATCTTACCGAAGAGCATTTGATGATTCAGCAAGCAGCAAGAGATTTTGCTCAAGCCGAACTACTACCTGGAGTAATTGAAAGAGATGAACATTCTAAATTTCCGACAGAGCAAGTCAAAATGATGGGCGAACTTGGTTTTCTAGGAATGATGGTTGATCCTAAATATGGTGGTGCAGGTTTGGATAGTGTTTCTTATGTTTTGGCAATGACAGAAATTGCCAAGGTAGATGCTTCTGCAGCTGTAATTATGTCGGTAAACAATTCATTAGTTTGTGCTGGAATGGAGAAGTATTGCAATGAAGAACAAAAAATGAAATACCTAGTTCCACTTGCTAAAGGTGAGGTTATAGGTGCTTTTTGTTTAAGTGAACCTGAAGCAGGAAGTGATGCAACTTCACAAAAAACGACTGCTATTGACAAAGGCGACTACTATTTGTTAAATGGTACAAAAAATTGGATTACCAATGGTTCAACAGCTTCTACCTATTTGGTAATTGCGCAAACTGATATTGAAAAAGGACATAAAGGAATCAATGCTTTTATAGTTGAAAAAGGATGGGAAGGTTTTGATATTGGTCCAAAAGAGAAAAAAATGGGAATTCGCGGAAGCGACACACATTCATTATTATTCAACGATGTAAAAGTTCCAAAAGAAAATAGAATTGGAGCTGATGGTTTCGGATTTGCTTTTGCCATGAATGTTTTAAATGGTGGAAGAATCGGAATTGCATCGCAAGCATTAGGCATTGCAACTGGAGCTTATGAGCTAGCATTAAAATATTCAAAAGAAAGAAAAGCATTTGGAAAAGAAATTTTCAATCATCAAGCTATTGCTTTTAAACTGGCCGATATGTATGTGAAAATTACTGCAGCCAAATTATTAGTAATGAAAGCGGCATGCGAAAAAGATGAAGGAAAAGATATAGC
>CAZLEU010000036.1:0-23740 GCA_964558625.1 uncultured Flavobacterium sp. | reverse complement strand
TTTTGATCAAGGAAGAGAAATAATAAGAAAAGGAGAAGAAGCCTCTTTTGCGGTTTATGAAAAGTTAGTACCACTTGGAGACAAAGAAAATTTCAAACTACAATCATTAAAAAACGAAAATGATAGTATTCAAATAGATAGAATAAGTTTTTCAAAACTAAAAAATTATACTAGAGCTTATGTTGTTGGAAAACTAGGTTTCAAACAACCTTCTAAAATAAGTTATGAAGATTTAAAAAACGGATTAAACAAATTAAACGCAACTCAAAACTTTAGTTCAATTGGTTATAAATTGAATGAATTGGGAAATGGTGATGATTTACAGCTATTTTTAACGGAAAGTAAAAACAAAACATTTCTAAAGTTTGGTTTGCACTACGATGATTTATATAAAAGTGGTGTATTACTAAATTTAACACAAAAAAAATCAATATTCAGAAACGATGTGTTATCGCTTGATTTGGTTTTAGGAGATAATTTTAGATACAACTTAGATTATTATATTGACAATGGTTTCTATTTTAGTTTCGGATTCAAATCAAGATTGAACCAGTTCAACAGAAATGTCTCAACCGATTTTAGTAACGGAAGTCTATTTACATCGCTTGACATAACATCATTAAATGTAGATTTCCTAGATTTGAATAATCAGGTTTATGTTCAAACTATTTTTGCTCAAAAATTTCTAATAGGGGTAGGTGTAGAATGGAAACATTTGCGAATAAGATCAAAAACACTTAACAATTCAGCATCTGTATTTGAGAACAGTGATTACGGTAGTGCTTTTAGTTACATAACCTATGATTCATTTGATAATAAATACTTCCCAAGGAAAGGTTGGAATTTTAACGGAACTTTTCAAACATATTTATTTTCAAATAACTATTCCAATCAGTTTAACCGATTTTCGACCGTAAAAGGCGAAATCGGAATTGCTAGGAAATTGTACAAAAAGACAGTTCTCAAACTTCAGGCTGATGTGGGATTAGCCGTTGGTGAAGAAAGCATCTCTTATTTAGATTTTGTTTTTGGCGGTTATGGTTACAATACTATTAATAATTTTAATCATTTTTATGGACATGATTTTATATCAATGGCAGCAGATAGTTTTTTAAAAACGGCGGCTACTTTAGATTATGAAATTTTCAAAAAAAACCACTTAAATTTTACAGCAAATTATGCAATTATAGAAGATGCACTTTTTGAAAAAGTGGATTGGATTGACCGAAAAAAACAATCAGGTTATGCCATAGGTTACGGACTAGAAACCATAATAGGACCAATAGAATTCAAATATACATGGTCCCCAGATAACCCAAAACCTTTTGCATGGTTGAGCGTTGGTTTTTGGTTTTAAATTCTTCATCGAATGTATTTTTCTTTTATTTATTAAAAAAATGATATATTTGGAACTTTCATGAATCTTTTTTAAAATTTATTCAACTATCTAAAAAATAAAAACTAACCAAACTAAAAACTAAAAAAAATGTCTATCTGGAAAAGAAAACCTATGGCTATTTTGCTTGAAGAAGCATCAGAATCAGAAAAAGGATTAAAAAGAACATTAACAGCCTGGTCACTAATTGCATTAGGAATAGGAGCCATTATTGGAGCAGGTCTTTTCGTTAGAACGGCTACTGCTGCAGCTCAAAATGCTGGACCATCAGTAACAATAGGATTTGTGGTTGCAGCAATTGGTTGTGCATTAGCTGGATTGTGTTATGCAGAATTATCATCTTCAATTCCAATTTCTGGAAGTGCTTACACCTACACCTATGCAACTATGGGCGAATTACTCGCTTGGATAATAGGTTGGGATTTAATATTGGAATATGCAGTAGGAGCCGCAACTGTTGGTATTGCTTGGAGCGAATACCTCAATAACTTGCTGGTCAATGTCTTGCATACCAGTCCGATTCCATATGAATTATGTCATTCACCATTTCAAACGTCAGCAGATGGAGTTACTGGGATAATAAACCTTCCTGCACTGTTTATAGTCGCAGTTATCAGCTTTCTTTTGATAAAAGGAACTCAAGAGTCTGCATTTGTAAACGGTATTATTGTTGTTGTAAAAGTGGCTATTGTAGTTATGATTATTGTTTTTGGATGGAGTTTTATCAATCCAGCAAATCATACACCGTATATCCCAGAAAGTTCCATTTTTACAGATGAACACGGCGTTGGTCACAGTTTTGGGGGTATTATGGGGATTCTAGGTGCTGCAGGAACTGTATTTTTTGCCTTCATTGGTTTTGATGCTGTAAGTACTGCTGCTCAAGAAACAAAGAACCCAAAACGCGATATGCCAATTGGAATTTTGGGGTCATTGGCTATTTGTACTATTTTATATATTCTTTTTGCTCATGTTTTAACAGGTTTAGAATCAGTAGAATTTTTTAGAACAGGTGGAAAAGAAGCCTCTGTTGCTAATGCAATTATATCGGCAATGCCTGGTTATGATTGGTTAGCTCAATTTGTAACAGTTGCGATTTTATTCGGGTTTACATCCGTAATATTAGTAATGCTACTTGGGCAATCAAGAGTTTTTTATGCGATGGGTAGAGATGGTTTGTTACCAAAAGCATTTGGAGATTTACACCCAAAATTCAAGACACCCTACAAGGCAAATCTTGCTATTTTAGTTATTGTAGGTTTATTTGCGGCATTTGTACCAGGTGATATTGTGGGAGATATGACAAGTATTGGAACTTTATTTGCCTTTATTTTGGTTTGTATATCAGTAATTGTTTTACGTAAAACAAATCCAGAGATGAAGCGTGAGTTCAAAGCACCTCTTTCAGATCCAAAATTCCCATTAGTTCCAATTTTGGGAGTTATTGTATGTTTAGCTATGATTTATGGTTTAGGCTGGACAAACTGGCTAAGACTTGGTGTTTGGTTAGCATTAGGACTTATAATATATTTTGGTTACAGTAAAAAGAATAGCCATCTAAATAATATAGACAAGTAACATAAGAATTGTATAACAAAACGGCATTAAAATTTGAAATATCATTTTTTAATGCCGTTTTTCTTTTAATAAATTTTAAAAAGGAAAAATATTTTTCCGATATTTGTTTTATGAAAAAATGGGACAACTTACTTATCCATTTAAAATTCCTCATCAAGAGAAATCCTGAATGAGTTCAATTCTTTTTGAGTGTTAACGAAAGTTAGGTTTTCCTAAACTTTTAAACTTTTAAACTTTTAAACAAAAAGAAAATGCCATTTTATCACAAACTTGGAACTATTCCACCAAAACGCCATACACAATTCAGAAAGCCAAACGGCGATTTGTATTATGAACAGCTATTTGGAACTGTTGGTTTTGACGGAATGTCAACCAACTCTTATCACGAGCAACGACCAACGCAAGTAAAAGAGATTCGGTCACAATACAGTGTTGCACCAACTATTTCAAAAACAAATAACATTCAATCGTATAAACTAAGAGGTTTTGATGTTCTGCCACAAGATGATTACTTAGAAAGCCGCAAAATTGTATTAACCAATTCCGATTGTCATATCGTTTTAGCTGCACCAAGAAAATCAACAACCGATTATTTTTATAAAAATACCGACTCAGATGAAATGATATTCATTCATCAAGGATCGGGAAAATTAAGAACCATCTATGGAAATCTTGATTTTAAATACGGAGATTATTTAATCGTTCCACGCGGAATAATCTATAAAATTGATTTTGATACAGAGGAAAATCGTTTGTTTATCGTTGAATCACACTCTCCAATATACACACCAAAACAGTATAGAAATTGGTTTGGACAATTATTAGAACACGCACCATTTTGCGAAAGAGATATTCGTCGTCCATATGAATTAGAAACCAATAACGAATTTGGCGATTTCATTATCAAAGTAAAAAAGAAAGATGAAATTTTTGAGATGGTTTATGCAACACATCCATTTGATGTAGTGGGTTATGATGGTTATAATTATCCATATGCATTCTCAATTCACGATTTTGAACCCATAACAGGAAGAATCCATCTTCCACCACCAATTCATCAAACATTTGAAACTTCAGCTTTTGTCGTTTGTTCATTTGTTCCAAGACTATATGATTATCACCCTTTATCAATTCCAGCACCCTATAATCATAGTAATATAGATGCCGATGAGGTTTTATATTATGTAGACGGCGATTTTATGAGCAGAAATGATGTTAAACCAGGTAATATTTCGCTACATCCTGCAGGAATTCCACATGGACCACATCCTGGAGCGGCCGAAAGAAGTATTGGTAAAAAAGAAACACTTGAATTAGCAGTAATGGTTGACACTTTCAAGCCTTTAATGGTTACAGAAGAAGCAATGAAAATAGCTGATGAAACCTATTACCAATCTTGGTTAGATAAATAAAAATAAATTTTATACAATATTTTAGAATAAAGTTAAATCTTAATTCTTTTGTCTTAATACTAAATAAAATGAGTAAAGAAATAAAATCCGTAGAGTACGGACTAGAAAAAATATTCAGTGGAGCACAAGATTTTCTTCCACTATTAGGAACAGATTATGTTGAGTTTTATGTTGGAAACGCAAAACAATCAGCACATTATTACAAAACGGCATTCGGATTTCAATCACACGCTTACCGTGGATTGGAAACAGGTTCTAAAGACTCCGTAAGTTATGTTTTGAAACAAGATAAAATCCGTTTAGTTCTAACAACACCATTAAGCAGTAGCTCACCAATTAATGATCATATATGTAAACATGGTGATGGTGTAAAAGTAATTGCACTTTGGGTTGAAGATGCAAAATCTGCTTGGGAAGAAACCACAAAACGTGGCGCAAAATCATTTATGGAGCCAACAACTGAAAAAGATGAACACGGAGAAGTAGTTCGTTCGGGGATATATACTTATGGAGAAACGGTACATATATTTGTAGAAAGAAAAAACTACAACGGTACATTTTTACCAGGTTTTATAGAATGGAAATCAGAATACAATCCAGAACCACTTGGATTAAAATATGTTGACCACATGGTAGGAAATGTTGGTTGGGGAGAAATGAACCAATGGGTAAAATGGTATGAGGATGTTATGGGGTTTGAAAATTTCCTTTCATTTGATGATACACAAATTCATACAGAATATTCAGCTTTAATGAGTAAAGTAATGAGTAATGGTAATGGAAGAATCAAATTCCCAATTAATGAACCAGCAAAAGGAAATAAAAAATCACAAATTGAAGAATATTTAGACTTCTATGAATCACCAGGTGTTCAGCATATTGCTGTTGCAACAGATGATATTATTAAAACAGTTGCTGGATTAAAAGCGCGTGGAGTAGAATTTCTTCCACCACCACCACAAGCGTATTATGATGATATTCCAAACAGATTGGGCGTTCATAGAGATATGATGAAAGAAGATATCAAAGAATTACAAAAACTTTCTATTCTTGTTGATGCCGATGAGGATGGTTATCTTTTACAAATATTTACCAAACCAGTTGAAGACAGACCAACCTTATTTTTTGAAATAATTCAAAGAATGGGTGCAACTGGATTTGGAGCAGGTAACTTTAAAGCTCTTTTTGAATCAATTGAAAGAGAGCAAGCATTGAGAGGAACACTATAAAAAACACAATTTATTAAACATTTATCAAACTACATCGTTGTAGGACATGTTCAATTATGAAATAAATGTTAAAATTGATTTTTTATTGACGATATGTCAAAAAAACATTTTACATTTGCATCAGAAATAAAAGGGGTGGTTCCCTCTTATTTTTATAAATTTTTCATAATTTATAGTTTTTTGGTTGGTTAATAGCATAAAAACTCCGTCATTTTTTGATGGGGTTTTTTTGTTTTTATTACATTTGGAACAGAAATTGTATTAGACTTACAAAATATAAAATTTATACAATGAAAAATATTCTTTTATTAGCACTATTACTAGTTACTGTAAGTTTTAATAATCAAAAACAATCTGCTTTTGAGGTTGGAGAATGGTTTAAGTTTAGAATACATTATGGAGTTGTAACAGCTGGTTATGCAACTGTTGAAGTAAAAGAAGCTGTAAAAAACAACAAAAAAGTTTTTCACGCAGTTGGTAAAGGTTATACAACAGGCATGACCAAATTTTTTTTTAAAGTTGAAGATAATTACGAAAGTTATTTTGATAAAGTAACAAGCAAACCATACCAGTTTGTTAGAAAAATTGATGAAGGAGGATATACAAAAAATCAAGAAGGATTTTTTAATCAAGATAAAAATACTGTCTTGATAAAAGATTATAAAAATAAAACCGAAAAAACGTTTACAACACCAGAAAACGTTCAAGATATTTTATCGACATTTTATTTTTTGAGAAATCATCCCAATATTGACAAACTAAAAGTGGGCGAATCTATAATTGCAGATATGTTTTTTGATGACGAAACGTTTAAGTTTAAGCTAAAATATATGGGCAATGAAGATATTAAAACAAAATTTGGAACTGTTCCTACTATGATTTTTAGACCTTTGGTACAATCAGGAAGAGTTTTTAAAGAAGAAGAAAGTGTAACCGTTTGGATATCAGACGACGAAAATAAATTACCAATTAGGATTAAAGCAAGTCTTGCCGTTGGATCTTTAAAAGCCGACCTAGAATCTTTCAAAGGATTAAATAATTCTTTCAAAATAAAAATGAAATAATGAACACACAAACAACACAATTAATTTCTGAATTAGAAAACAAATTTGAACAAATAAATCAAAATACTAACACTCATCTTGAAGGTTTACTTTGGTCAAAACCAATTACTTATTGGGACTACATCCAAACAGATGCATTATTAAACCTACAGACTCAAAGAACCATTTTGCCAGACGAAATGGTTTTTATTATGTACCACCAGGTCAATGAACTATTGTTCAAAATGATTCTTTGGGAGATTAAGCAAGTGTGTCATTGTGCACAACCAGAAACCAAGTTTTTTACAGAAAGACTAATGAGAATTTCTCGTTATTTTGATATGCTTACAACATCATTCGATATTATGGGAGACGGAATGGAAATAGAACAATATATGAAATTCCGTAACACATTAACACCTGCAAGTGGCTTTCAATCGGCGCAATATCGTCTAATCGAATTTTCTTCAACCGATTTAATCAACCTTATCGATTACCGTTTTAGAGCCACAATAGATCGAAACACACCCTATTCACATGCTTTTGAACATCTTTATTGGCAGGCGGCAGGCAAAGATCACACCACAGGAGAAAAATCTTTTTTAATTCTTGAATTTGAAAGAAAATATAAACAGGAATTTTTGCGTTATATGGAAGAATATAACACCATCAATTTATGGAAAAAATTTAAACAATTACCAGCAGAAGATCAAAAAGATGCCGATTTAGTGGCTGCCATGCGACATTATGACAAAACAGTAAACATCACTTGGGTTATGGGACATTTGAATGCCGCAAGGAAATATATTGGAGATGGAGATGCAACTGGAGGAAGTGATTGGAAAAAATACATGCACCCAAAATACCAACGAAGAATTTTTTTCCCAGAACTATGGACAGAAGACGAATTAAAACGTTGGGGCGAAGACAGCTAATTTTTTTATTTGCACCGATTTTCTTAACTTCGTAAAATGCTTTTTAGCAAAAAAGCCTTTTCTTGTTGACAATGTGGCAATTAAAAAATATTTGAAAAAAATTACATTAATATTACTTTTACTTCTTTCATTTTCTGCATGTAAAAAAGCCGAGGAGGATTTTATTATTGAAGATATTGAACCCCGCAAACCAATTGTCGATTTCGGATTCAAATATGATAATTTTAATGTTCACTATGATACAATTGGACATCAGGATACTTTTGAAAGAATTTTAAAGAAACAAAATCTCAATGGTAAAAAAGTTTCAGAAATAATCGAAGTTGTAAAAGATTCATTTCCAACACAAGTTCGTTTCATGCGTCCTTATGTTTGTCTTCGTTCGAAAGATAAATACCACAAACTACAATATTTAATTTACCAGCCTAATCGATTAGATTATTATTTGATTGATTTAACCGACTCTATAATAGGATTCAAAAAATCAAGACCGTTAACTTTCAAAATAAGAACCGTAGCAGGTAGAGTAAACGGGTCATTAGCATCAACTCTCAAAAAAGAGGGTATAGATGCATCTATGTCTAAAAAGTTAACCAAAGTTTATGCTTGGTCAATTGATTTCTTCAAATTACGTCGCGGAGATAAGTTTGCATTAAGTTTTACCGAAAGGTACATAAATGATACATTATATGATGGAATAGATTCATTAAGAGCGGCTTTTTTTGAATATAAAGGCGAAAAAATATATGCTTTTCCCTACACTCCCAATGCCAAATCTAGCAAAGTCGATTATTATGACGAAAACGGGAAAGCACTCAAAAATTATTTCTTAAAAGCCCCCTTAAAATTTGTAAACATAACATCTCGTTTTTCCAAAAATCGTTTTCATCCCGTTCAATTACGTTGGAAGGCTCATAACGGAACAGATTATGCTGCACCAACTGGAACACCAATCATGACAACAGCTTCTGGTGTTGTAGAACAAACAGGATATACAGCAGGAAACGGCAATTTTGTAAAAGTAAAACATGATAGAACTTATTCTACTCAATATCTACATATGTCCAAAATTTTGGTTAGAAGAGGTCAAAGTGTTAAGCAAGGAGATATTATTGGAAAAGTAGGAAGTACTGGTCTTGCAAGTGGTCCACACGTTTGCTATCGATTCTGGAAAAATGGCGTTCAAGTTGACGCTCTTAAACTCAAATTGCCCAATTCCATTCCTATGGACAAAAGAAATCTTCCTAAGTTTTTGCAATATAGTAAACCGCTTAAGAAAGAACTAGATAGCGTTGCTTTGGCCAAATTTGGCTATTAATTTCTAGAGCCAATCCTTCTTTTCGTTACAATCGTACCCATTACCAACCGTTTTCTAAACCATAAAAGCAGCCACTAGGTAGCTTTTTTATAGCAAGAAAATAGCGAGTTGACAATTGCGCAAGGATTTTCACGACAATAAGGACTAAAAATTTACCAAACAATCACTACTTTTGCACATCGAAAATCATAAAAAAATGGCACTACAAAGTATAAACCCTACGTCAACAAAAGCTTGGGAAAAATTGCAAAAACATTTTCAAACCATGCAAACGGCATCCATGAAAGAAATGTTTTCTGAAGATGCTTCAAGAGCAGCAAAATTTCATATAAAATGGGAAGATTTTCTACTTGATTATTCTAAAAATAGGATCAATCAAGAAACCCTCAATTTACTCTTAGAACTTGCAAATGAAGTTAATCTAAAACAAGCAATTGCAAATTATTTTGACGGTCAGGCCATCAATCAAACCGAGAATAGAGCTGTTCTTCATACCGCATTACGATCGCCAGAAAAAACGACTATTCTTGTAGATGGAAAAAATGTTATGCCCGAAGTTTTTGAAGTAAAAAATAAAATAAAAACATTTTCACACGAAGTAATTTCGGGACTAAGAAAAGGATATACTGGAAAACCATTTACCGATATTGTAAATATTGGAATTGGAGGTTCTGACCTTGGACCAGCAATGGTTGTTGAGGCATTGCAATTTTATAAAAATCATTTGGCAGTACATTTTGTTTCAAATGTTGATGGAGACCATGTAAACGAAGTTATAAAAAAAATAAATCCAGAAACAACATTATTTGTTATTGTTTCTAAAACATTTACAACACAAGAGACATTGACCAATTCAGAAACTATAAAAGAATGGTTTCTAAAATTTGCTAAACAAGAAGACATAGCCAAACATTTTGTAGCAGTATCGACCAACATTCAAAAAGTAACAGAATTCGGAATAGATTCCAATAACATTTTTCCTATGTGGGACTGGGTTGGAGGTCGTTTTTCACTTTGGAGTGCAGTAGGCTTATCAATTAGTTTGGCAGTTGGTTTTGATCATTTTGACCATATGCTAAAAGGAGCAAACAAAATGGACAATCATTTTAAGTCAGAATCTTTCGACCAAAACATCCCAGTAATTCTAGCTTTATTGAGTATTTGGTACAACAATTTTTTTGGAGCCGAAAGCGAAGCTTTGATACCCTATACACAGTATTTACAAAAATTGGCACCCTACCTTCAACAGGGTATAATGGAAAGTAATGGAAAAAGTGTGGGTCGCGATGGTAAAATTGTGAACTATCAAACAGGAACTATCATTTGGGGTGAACCAGGTACAAATTCACAACATGCTTTTTTTCAACTTATTCATCAAGGAACAAAATTAATTCCTACCGATTTTATAGGGTTTGTAAAACCTTTGTATGGAGATAAAAACCACCATGACAAACTAATGTCTAATTTTTTTGCTCAAACAGAGGCGTTACTAAATGGTAAAACGCACCAACAAGTTCAAGTAGAGTTTGACAAACTAGGAATACCCTTAGAGAAAGCTGCCACACTTATGCCGTTTAAAGTTTTTGCTGGCAATAAACCAACCAATACACTGTTAATTAACCAGCTAACACCCGAATCTTTAGGTGCATTAATCGCCTTGTATGAACATAAAATTTTTGTACAAGGAATTATTTGGAATATTTTTAGTTACGATCAATGGGGTGTTGAATTAGGAAAACAATTAGCCAATTCTATTTTGGACGAAATCAATTCTAGAGAAGTCAAATTGCATGATTGTTCTACAACATTTCTATTAAATTACTACCTAGGAAAATAATTTTCAACATGTAATACCTTCAAAAGAACTGATTTTTAAAGGCATTTACTGTAAAATATAAAAATTGTTAATATTATCATAACATTGAAGTTTTGATTAGGTTGTACTTTTGCCAAAACTTAAACAGAACAACATGAAAAAAATTAGCAAAAATTTACTTTCGCTTTTGTTTCTTTTTGTGACAACAGCGATGTTTTCGCAGACAAAGATTAAAGGAACAGTCGTTGATAGCGAACTTAACAGCTCTTTACCAGGTGTAAATGTAGTAATCAAAGGGACAAATTCTGGGACAACAACCGATTTTGATGGGAATTTTACTCTTAATGTTACTACTTCGGGACAGCTTGTACTATCTTACGTGGGTTATCAATCATCAACAGTTAACTTTACGGTAAAAAATGGAGAAACAGTCGATTTAGGGACAATCAAAATGAATGCTGATGCTGGTCAACTTGATGAAGTTGTTGTAAAAAGTACTGTAATTGATGTTGCAAAAGATAGAAAAACTCCTGTAGCTGTTTCTACAATTAAAGCTAGTGAAATTGTTCAAAAATTGGGGAATCAAGAGTTTCCTGAGATATTGAAAAACACACCTTCTGTATATGCCACAAAATCGGGTGGTGGTTTTGGTGACTCTCGAGTTACAATCCGAGGTTTTGCTCAGGAAAATATTGCTGTCATGATTAATGGGGTTCCAGTTAATGATATGGAAAACAGTAGAGTTTTCTGGAGCAATTGGGCAGGTCTTTCAGATGTAACTTCGGCTATGCAAGTACAAAGAGGATTGGGATCTTCTAAATTAGCCATTTCATCTGTTGGAGGAACAATAAACATCGTTACAAAAACTTCCGAAATGAAACAAGGAGGGGTTGTTTCTGCAACTGTTGCTAATGATAGTTACTTGAAAACATTGATGAGTTATTCGACTGGCAAATTAGAAAATGGACTATCAGCTAGTGTGTTATTGAGCCAAACAATGGGTAAGGGTTATGTTGACGCAACAAAGTTTCAAGGAGCAAATTACTTTATCGCTTTGGGTTATGAGTTAAATAAAAAACATGATTTTCAATTCACTTTTACAGGTGCACCTCAATGGCATGATCAGAGAGGGACAGCAATATCAATTGCTGATTATATTAAATATGGAGAAGGTGGAGGAGAACCAAATATTAAATATAACGCCGATTGGGGTTATCTAAATGGTAGAGCATATAATTTTAGAACAAATTACTATCATAAACCAGTAATGTCTTTTAACTGGGATTATTCCATAACTGACAAAACCAAACTATCAACGGTTGCTTATGCCTCTTGGGGTAGAGGTGGAGGAGCTAATGCTGCAGGTAGAATTAAAGGGTTGTCTAACACGTCATTTAGAAAATCGGATGGTACAATTGATGTTGAAAAGATATATGGATGGAATTCAGGTCAATCAGTAAATATTGGTGGTACTTCATCAAATAGAACACTAACAAATGGCCTTTTTTTAAATAGTACTGCTACTGCAAATAACTCTACAAATGGTATCTCTAAGATTTCATCAATAAACTCTCATGACTGGTATGGTACAGTTGCTAATCTAAATACTAAATTAACAGAAAAATTGACTCTAGATTTTGGAGTTGATTTAAGAGCATATACAGGAATTCATTATCAAAATGTGAACGATTTGTTAGGAGCAGATGCCTTTATAGACAATACACCAACTCCAACAGCTAATGGTGTATATTCAAACGGAAATGGAAATGATCCTAATAGAGTTTTATTTGGTACATACGAAGTAACACCTAGCTTTAATCCTTTCTTTAATGTCGATCATCAGCAAAAAGTTTCCTATAACAATGACGGGAAAGTTAATTGGTTAGGAGCTTTTACACAATTAGAATATTCAGCAAATAATGTTACTGCATTTTTTCAAGCTGCAATTTCTCAACAAGGATTTAAAAGAATTGATTATTTCAAATATTTAGCCACAGATCCTCTTTCTGAAACGGATTATGAAAATATTTTGGGAGGAAATGTAAAGGCAGGAGCAAATTACAATATTAATGAAAATCATAATGTTTTTGTTAATGCAGGTTACTATTCTAAACAACCAAATTTTAACAATGTTTATCCAAACAATGCATCATTAGTAAATGGAAATTTAACGAATGAAAAAGTTACAGGTTTTGAAGCAGGTTATGGTTTTAGATCTTCAAAATTTAATGCTAACGTGAATTTATATCACACCACTTGGAAAGATCGTTATTTGAGACAAAATGATACAAATACAGCAAATGCTGGTGGATATTTAGACTTTACGGGTGTGAGCGAAGTTCACATGGGAGTTGAAGTTGACGCGAATGTTAAAGTTTATGATAAATTTAAAATTAACGGAATGTTTTCTTTTGGAGACTGGGAATATAAAGATAAAAGTGTTAGTAATGTTTACGATGCTTTCAATAACCCTTTTGACGGAAGTACACCACAAACACTATATCTAGAAGGAGTTAAGGTTGGAAATGCTGCTCAAGTAACAGCTGCTTTAGGGGGTTCTTATGAACTTTTAAAAGGTTTGACAATTGATGCTAATTATAATTACTCTGAAAAACTTTATTCTAATATTAATCCAACAAATTTTAAAAACGAAATTAATAGAGGATCACTAGAACTTCCTTCATTTGGTTTAGTTGATGCTGGTTTTACCTATAAAATGTTAGTTGGAAAAAACAATGCTGATTCTGTAAACTTTAGATTAAATGTGAACAACTTGTTAGACAAAATATATATTGCTGAGTCAAGTACCAATATTTTTGCCGAAGATATAAAGACACCAGCTTCTGGCACAAATCCAGCGGTTACTTACGCACAAGCAGGAGCATTATATAATGGTGTCGCAAATGCAAATACCGTTTATTTTGGTTTTGGTAGAACTTGGAATTTTGGAATTAGTTATAATTTCTAAGATAAAAGAAATACCTTCAACAAAACATAAAACCACGTTTCGACGTGGTTTTTTTATACAATTTTGTGTATATTTGAAGTCCTAAAAAAAATAATTTATGTATAATTTTGTTCAAAAACTTCATTCAGGCTGGGCTTATTTAGTTCTTTTATTACTTATTCTTGCTGTTATTAACTCATTTATTGGATTATCTTCTAAAAAAGATTTTACCGCCAAAGACAGAAAAATAGCCCTTTTTGCATTACTATTTACACATATTCAACTTGTAATCGGTTTTATACTCTATTTTATTTCTCCATTTGGTAAAAATAGCCTTGGTGAAATGAAAGATGCGGCATTGCGTCTAACCTCGTTAGAGCACCCCTTAATTAATATTATAGCTATAGTACTTATCACAATTGGTTGGTCAACTCATAAAAAAGAAGAAAGTAGTAACGGAAAATTCAAAAAAATAACTGTTTTTTATAGCCTTGGTTTACTTTTAATTTTGAGTCGAATCCCATGGTCATTATGGTTTTAATAACATAAAAAGCCCTTATTTGGGGCTTTTTTTATCTGTTGGGTATGGTTTTTGTAAAAAAAATATAAACGCTAAAAAATGAAAAAACTTCCTATTACATATCTCTTTTTTGTCATCATAAATTTATATTGTTTTTCTATTTATGCTCAGAAAAATATAATTCAGCCTAGTAAGTCTACAACTAAAGTCGAAAAAACTACAACTCTTGTAGATACAATCAAAAAAGGGAAAGAAATTGCCATAGAAAGCAGTGATGAGGTAACAGACACTCTAATCGTTGAAAAAGGAAAATTTAAACTTCATAAAAAAAATGCACATGCATCTTATTATGCGAATAAATTCAACGGTAGGCGCACAGCAAGTGGAAAAAAATTCAATAATAACGCATTGACTTGTGCTCATAAAAAACTACCTTTTGGTACAAAATTAAAAGTGACTAATGAAGCAAATGGCAAATCAGTTTATGTAGAAGTAACCGACAGAGGGCCATATGTAAAAGGGCGAGAACTTGATTTGTCAAGGAGAGCTTTTATGGAAATAGCCAATAACAAAGGTTCAGGATCAATGAATGTAACGATTGAAGTATTACAAAAATGACAATAAAAAAGGACTATATCATTTTACTTTTCTCAACGCTCTTTTTACTACTAGTAACAAGTTGTTCATCTTCCAAAAGCACTGTTTCTGCAAAAGGTTTTAAAAGCAAGGTTGAAGCGTCATATTATGCAGATAAATTTAACGGAAAAAAAACTGCCAGTGGTGCTATTTTTAGTAATTCAAAACTAACAGCGGCTCACCGAACATTGGCTTTTGGCACCAGAGTTAAAGTAACTAATATTGCAAATAACAAAAGTGTAGAAGTAGAAATAAATGATCGTGGCCCATTTAAAAAAACTAGAGAAATAGATTTGTCAAAAAGAGCATTTATGGAAATCACAGAAAATAAAAATAATGGTATCCTAACAGTCAATATTGATATTCTAAATTAGCTACCACTTTTTATATGGTTTATTACTCAAATAAGCATTATAATATTTAGGGTCGTTCGTAACTTCTTTACCCAGCCAATTTGGTTTTTCGAAAATAGCATCTTCACTTTCCAACTCTATTTCGGCAACAACTAATCCTTCATTTTCTCCCAAAAACTCATCTACCTCATATACATGTTTACCAATTCTTATCTCCCAACGTATTTTCTCAATAGTACCCTTTTCACATAACGATAATAAGGATGTAGCATCTTCAAGAGAAATGATTTTTTCCCATTCAAACCTCGATAAGCCGCTTTTATTGCCCTTTCCTTTGATTGTAATAAAGCCTTCCTTACCATTTGTTCTTATTCGGACTGTTCGTTCGGGATTTGAGCTTATATAGCCTTGTAAGATGTTTTTTGATGCAAAAGCTTCTTTCTTAAATTCAAAATTATTAACTAAAAACTTTCTTTCTATTTCTATCATCTTTTAAAAGCTTTATCTTATTATACTTTTCCACCTATTTTCGCCCCAGTAAATGAAGTAATTCAGACTGGGTTATACAACAAAGATAGGAAAACGTATAGTACTTTTTGATTAAATTTGTAACATGGACGAACCAATTCCAAATAGAAAAATTATTCACATCGATATGGATGCTTTTTATGCTTCTGTCGAGCAGTTGGATAATCCCGAATTGAGAGGAAAGCCGATTGCGGTTGGTGGTTCGGAAAACCGTGGAGTTGTTTCTGCAGCAAGTTACGAAGCACGAAAGTTTGGCGTTCGTAGTGCATTAAGCGGTACTTTGGCCAAAAAATACTGTCCCGAAATTATTTTTGTAAGACCACGATTTGATAGATATAAAGAGATTTCTAACAAAATTAGAACAATTTTTTATGACTATACCGACCTGGTTGAGCCACTGTCATTAGACGAAGCATATCTTGATGTAACGGTAAATAAAAAAGGCAACCCAAGCGCCAGTTTGATTGCACAAGAAATAAGAAAACGTATTTTTGACGAATTGGGCTTGACAGCATCTGCGGGTATTTCAATTAATAAATTTGTTGCCAAAGTGGCTTCTGATTATAATAAACCAAATGGACAAAAAACAATTGGTCCAGACGAAGTAATTCCGTTTCTGGAGCAATTACCAATTAGAAAATTTTATGGAGTAGGGAAAGTTACTACCGATAAAATGTATCAATTAGGCATTTTTACAGGTTTGGATTTAAAAAACAAATCACTAGAATTCCTAGAAAAGTACTTTGGTAAATCGGGAACATTTTATTACAATGTCGTTCGGGGTATTCACAACAGTCAGGTTCGACCCAATCATATTGCCAAATCAGTTGCTGCCGAGCATACATTCAATGAAAATTTAACATCCGAAATCTTTATGATCGAAAAATTGGAAAGAATAGCTGCGGAACTTGAACGAAGATTAAAAAAACACAATATTTCGGGAAAAACAGTAACACTTAAAATAAAATACAGCGATTTTTCGTTACAAACAAGAAGTAAAACCTTACCTTATTTTATTTCAGATAAAGCATTGATGCTAGAAACAGCCAAAGAACTTTTGTATCAAGAGCGCATGAAAGAATCGGTTCGGTTACTCGGTATTTCGTTAAACAATCTCAATACCGAAGTAAAAAAAACAGTTTTTGTTCAATTGAAATTTGATTTCTAATAGCTATTGTCACACAGGGCGAATTCCGAAAGTGCTTTTTTAAAAAAGTTTATCATAGATATATATAAACCATTTTAAACAAAAAGCTGCTCATTTGTGAACAGCTTTCTTTTATTTTTTAATCAAAATACGAAAATTAATCTCTGCTTGATAGTTTAGACAATAAACGTAAGAATTCAACATACAACCAAACCAATGTTACCATCAATCCCATTGCACCAAACCATTCCATATATTTAGGTAAACGATTTTCAACACCCTTTTCTATTTGGTCAAAATCTAAAAACAAGTTTAAAGCCGCAATTACTATTACAAAAACACTTATTCCGATGCTCATCATTGAGTTTCCATAATGTACAGGTTGGAAGCTAGTAAACATTGATAATAGCCAACTAATCAAATAATAAGTTGCAATAGCAAGTGTCGAGGCTACTACAACCGATTTAAACGTTTCGGTAACCTTTACAATTTGGTACTTGTATAACCCAAAACAGATTATGAAAGTAACAAACGTTGCGCCAACAGCTTGTAACACAATTCCTGAATAACTAGTCAATTCAAAAAAAGCAGAAATACCACCCAAGAATAAACCTTCAAAAACGGCATAACCAGGTGCTAAATATTTTGATAAATGTGGTTTAAAAGAAGAGATAACGACCAAAATCAAACCCACAATGGCACCTCCAATGGTCAAAACCATTGTGTTATAACCTTGAAAAGTCAAATACCAAGTAATACATGCAGATGCAATAAGTAAAAATAAAAGTGTAAAACTTTTGTTGATGGTACCCGATACGCTCATGGTATCATTATAATCTATTACTACAGATTTATTTTCTGTTCCATCATAAGTAGATACATCAGCATCTTTAAATGATTTGTTTTTAAAAAATGGATTGTTTGAGTTCATATTTTTATTTTTTATAGCGTTTCAAATATAAATAAAAATAAATGCAGTCTCGAAATAAATAGTAACCTTTTTTAAAAAATGTATTTCAACAGGGTAACGATTTACTATGTTGTTAAAAAACATCTTAAAAAGGAAATACAAAAAAATCCGTCAAGTCATACAACAAGACGGATTTTATATTTTTATTACTTTTAGTTTTATTCTATTTCCGAAACTCTCAAGGTGTTTACCATTCCTTTTTCGGTTACAGGCATTGCAGCAAGATTAATTAAGAAATCGCCTTTGTCAACAAAACCTTTAGTTCTTGCAATTTCGTTTACATCAGTCACTGTGTCGTCTGTACTAACGAATTTATCGTAGTAGAAAGACTTTACACCCCAAAGCAAATTTAATTGCGTTAAAATGCGTTTATTTGATGTAAAAACCAATATATGAGCCGAAGGTCGCCATGCCGAAATTTGGAAAGCGGTATAACCGCTATTGGTTAATGTACAAATTGCTTTTGCTTTGATATAATTCGCCATCATAGCAGCATGATGGCATATAGATTTGGTTATAAACCTATTGGTTCTAACTTGTGGTGTGTTTTGTGGAACTTGAATAAGGGGTGAATCTTCAACTGCTTCAATAATTTGAGTCATTTGTTGAATTACTTGCACTGGATAATTCCCTACTGAAGTTTCTCCCGAAAGCATTACAGCATCTGCACCGTCCATAACAGAGTTGGCAACATCATTTACCTCTGCTCTTGTTGGTGTTAGGCTAGTAATCATGGTTTCCATCATTTGGGTGGCTACAATCACAGGAATACGAGCCGTTTTGGCTCTGTGAATTAATTTTTTCTGTATTAAAGGAACTTCATGTGCTGGAATCTCTACCCCTAAATCGCCTCGTGCCACCATTAATCCATCGCAATACGCAACTATTTTATCAATGTTTTCAACACCTTCAGGTTTTTCAATTTTGGCAACAATTGGAATTTTATGGTCAGAATGTTTGGCAATTAAATCTTGCAATTCTATTAAATCTTCTGCTGTTCTCACAAAAGAAAGCGCTATCCAATCTAACTTTTGTTCAATCGCAAAAAGGGCATCTTTTACATCTTTTTTGGTTAATGCAGGTAAGGATACTTTTGTGTTGGGCAAGTTTACTCCTTTTTTTGATTTCAAAGGACCTCCTTGGATTACTCTACACTTAACTTCGGTTGTTCCGTTGGTTTCTAATGCTTCAAACATTAGTTTTCCATCATCTAAAAGAATTTTTTCACCAGGATTTACGTCACTTGGAAATGCCTTGTAGTTCATATAAACTCTATCAGCTGTTCCAGGAACGTCTTCTGCAGTTTGAAATGTTATAATATCACCTGGATTTACAACTACATCTTCTTTCATTACACCTACTCTTAGCTTTGGACCTTGTAAGTCGCCCAAGATGGCTGTTGTGAAGCCAAATTCATCATTTAAACCTCTAATTAAATCAATCTTAGATTTTACATCATCATAATCGGCATGCGAAAAATTTACTCTAAAAACATTAACACCCGCTTCAATCATGTCTTTTAAAACTTCTCTTGTACTACAAGCAGGACCAAGTGTGGCTACAATTTTTGTTTTTTTATTTGTTGGCATTTGTATTAAAAAATTAGATTGTTTTTTGATTTTATTTTGTTTAAATCAACAGCGTAAACTGTTGAAATCCTTTCAATTGTATTTATTTGAGCAACAATATTTTCTACATCAATTTCGGAGTTTTCAATTTTTATGAAGTAATCAATTTTTTTTAATTCCGGAATTAAGTATGTTATTGTTATTTCTTCATCTTCTTCATTACCAAATAAATTTTGTGTTGCTATATTCTTTTGAATAATTACCTCATTTTTATTTTGAATCAAATTCCAATATTCTTCTTTTTCTGTATTATAATAACTGTATTTAGAAAAATTTATTTTACCAGTTTTAGTAATTACCTGTATTTGTTTTTCGTTTTTGGAAAACTGTACAGGGAGTTTTTGATTGATAAAATAGGCTAAACGATAATCTTCAAGTGAAGTATGAATTGCTAATAGCTCGTAACTAGCTTCTTCACAATCATCAATTATCAATTTATGAATTGCCATTTTATTGAAAATTTAGGTGTAAATATAGTATTTCTTGTTTAGAAAAAGGATTGAAAAAATGAACTAACCGTTTATTTATCAACGAAATCGTTATAGTTTTGAGAATTATTTATTTTTTGGGTCGATTTTTCCTTGAAATGCAAAATAAGCTCTTTGTGAGGCTTTTTCTTCGGCTTTCTTTTTCGAAGTGGCTCTTGCTTTTGCTACAACAACATCATCAATACTTAGTTTCACACCAAACAGACGCTCACCAGTAATTCCATTATCTTCAAAAATGTCGTAGTAAAAAGTTTTTTTCTCTTTCTGGCACCATTCAATTAATAAACTTTTGTAGCTTATTACTTTTCCTTCTAGTCTTGGAATATCTACATACGGCTGGATAACTTTTTTATGAATAAATTTTTCACATTGAGAATAGCCTTGGTCCAAGTATATTGCTCCAACTAGAGCTTCAAATATATTTCCATGAATATTTTCTCCAAAATGTTGGGTTTGTACTTTACTTTCAACAAATTGTATTAAGTTCAAATCTTTTCCTAGTTCGTTAAGGTGTTCACGACTAACAATTTTAGAGCGCATTTTGGTTAAATATCCTTCGTCACCAGATGGGACTTCATTGAAGAGATGGGCTGCAATTACAGAGCTTAACATGGCATCGCCTAAAAACTCTAGTCTTTCATAGCTTACAGGGTTTCCTTTTATATCTACTTTGTTTATTGAACGATGTGTGAATGCTCTTGAATAGTTCTCAATATTTTTGGGCCTAAAGCCTATGATTTTTTCTATTTCGCCAAAAAAATTCCCGCCTTCTTTAGGACGGGATTTTTTGTAAAATATTTTTTTTAATAAGCTCATTTAGTGGTTATTCTTCCAATTTTTTAAACAATACACAAGCATTGTGACCACCAAAACCAAAAGTATTACTCATTGCTACATTGATTTCTCTTTTTTGTGCTTTATTTAAAGTCAGATTTAATGATGGATCAATAGTTGCATCAACAACTTCGTGGTTAATAGTTGGAGGAACAATACCATTTTTCATTGCTAAAATTACTGCAATGGCTTCGATTGCACCTGCAGCTCCTAATAAATGACCAGTCATGGATTTAGTGGAGTTGATATTAATATTTTTGGCATGTTCACCAAAAACATGTGAAATTGCTTTTAATTCAGCAACATCACCAAGAGGAGTTGAGGTTCCATGAGTATTAATATGATCTACTTTTTCAGGAGACATTCCTGCATCTCGTAGTGTGTTTTCCATAACTGCAATGACTCCAATGCCGTCTGGATGAGGTGCGGTTAAATGATATGCATCAGATGACATTCCACCACCACCAATTTCGCAGTATATTTTGGCACCACGTGATTTTGCATGTTCATATTCTTCTAGTACTAATGCTCCTGCACCTTCACCAAGAACAAAACCGTCACGAGTTGCATCAAAAGGTCTTGAAGCAGTTTCTGGGCTATCATTTCTTGTTGATAATGCTTGCATTGAGTTAAAGCCACCCATTCCAGCAATTGTAACAGCGGCTTCAGACCCACCAGAAATAATTACATCACAAAGACCTAAACGAATATAATTGAAAGCGTCAATCAATGCATTTGCAGATGAAGCACAAGCAGATACAGTTGTGTAATTTGGTCCCATAAACCCATTTCGCATAGAGATATGAGCTGGAGCAATATCAGCAATCATTTTTGGAATAAAGAAAGGATTGAATCTTGGAGTTCCATCACCAGTTGCATAATTTAAAACTTCTTCTTGAAAAGTTTCTAATCCTCCAATACCAGCACCCCATATTACACCTACTCTTTGTTTGTTTACGTTATCAGGGGTTATACCCGCATCGGTTATGGCTTCCTCACTGGCAGCAATTGCATACTGAGCAAACTTATCCATTCTACGAGCTTCTTTACGATCCATATAGTTTTCAATATTGAAACCTTTTATTTCACAAGCAAATTTTGTTTTATGCTTTTCAGTATCGTAATAAGTTATAGGAGCGGCACCACTTTTACCATTTACCAACCCATCCCAATATTCTTGGATGGAATTTCCAATAGGAGTTAGTGCTCCAAGTCCTGTTACAACTACACGCTTTAATTGCATATATTTTTTTTTAAAATAGTATTTAAACAAATAATACCCTGTTTTCTTTATGATTTAAGTTTAAAGATACAAGGGTATTTCAATATAGTGTGATTGAAATTCAATCAAAAATAGGTTAATTTTTTGAAAAATAATAAAAACCCGCAACATTTTATGCAACGGGTTTTATGATTTTATTATTTTTTTTGCTTCTTCGATGTAAGAAATAGCTTGACCTACAGTAGCAATATTTTCTGCTTGATCATCTGGAATTTGAATGTCAAATTCTTTTTCGAACTCCATAATAAGCTCAACAGTGTCTAATGAATCTGCCCCTAAATCGTTTGTGAAGCTTGCTTCTGTTACAACTTCGTTTTCGTCAACACCTAATTTGTCTACGATAATCGCTTTTACTCTTGATGCAATGTCTGACATAATCTTTAATTTTAAATTTAATTTGTTGGCAAAAATAAAAAACTTTATTTTAAAACAACATTTTAGTTAATAAATATGACCACGAATTTAAAAAATAAATTTAACAAAGACCAATTATTTTTATTTATTATCATTTATTATTCTTTTTTTTGCGTAATACTAATTACCAATAAATGAAAAAGATTGTAATTTTTGCTTCTGGATCGGGCTCTAATGCCGAAAAAATCATATTACACTTTAAAAATAATAGTCAAGGATCCGTTGTCGGGATTTTTACTAACAATCCTAATGCCAAAGTTATTGATAGGGCACATAAATTTTGTATTCCTTGTGAAGTTTTCAATAAAGAAGCGCTTTCCAACGGTACTGTTTTAGAAAAAATAAATGCTTTAAATGCTGACTTAATTGTTTTAGCTGGTTTTTTGCTAAAATTTCCATCTTCTATAATTGAGCATTATCCAAACAAAATACTGAATATTCATCCAGCACTTTTGCCAAAATATGGAGGAAAAGGAATGTATGGCATGAAAGTTCATCAAGCTGTTTTAGAGAATAAAGAAACCAAAACAGGAATTACGATCCATTATGTAAATGAAAATTATGATGAGGGTGCGATTATTTTTCAAAAAAGTATCTCTATTAAGGATTGTAAAAATGCTGAAGAAATTGCTGAAATGATTCATGTCTTGGAACATCACTATTTTCCTGAAGTTATTGAAAATCTTATAAGTAAACTATAATAATGGCATACGAAGTTCATATTTATACAGATGGTGCTGCTAAAGGAAATCCTGGTAATGGGGGATATGGTGTTGTTATGGAATTAGTCGGCAGCTCATATAAGAAAGAATTCTATGAAGGTTTCCGATTAACAACCAACAATCGCATGGAGTTATTAGCCGTAATTGTAGGTTTAGAAAAACTTAAAAACCCTAATATGAAAGTTTTAGTTGTTTCTGATTCTAAATATGTTGTTGATGCTGTTGTGAAGAAATGGGTTTTTGGATGGGAAAAAAAGAATTTTTCAGGAAAAAAAAACCCAGATTTATGGATTCGTTTTCTCAAGGTATATAGAAAACATCATGTCGATTTTAAATGGATAAAAGGGCATAATAATCATCCTCAAAATGAAAGATGTGATGAGTTGGCAGTTATGGCTTCTATGCAAGAAAAATTATCTGTTGATATATTTTATGAGTCGGAGAAGGAATCTTTATTATAAAAAAAGGCGTTTAGGTATACTAAACGCTTTTTTTATATAGTTCAAATAGTTTTATTTTACAATCAAGAACTCACTTCTTCTGT
>CAZLEU010000035.1:0-23954 GCA_964558625.1 uncultured Flavobacterium sp. | reverse complement strand
AAATGTATACATAAATCTAGTGTAAAGCTGTAGTAGAGACAGTTTCTATTCCTTTTAGATTCAACTGAATATGTCTATCATGTGCTTTGAATGCATATTCACTTATTACCTCCAAAATATCATAATCAATAAAACTGCAATTAGTTCCATCTATAGTTAAAACACTATACTTTGGTATTTGATCGAGTACTTTTCTAAATTTTACTTTATTTAAAAAAGATACATTATCATTTAAATTGATTGTAAAAATTTCTGTTTCATGTTGTTTGGTTTTAGAAATCTTATAATCTGCTTGAAAATTATTTTGAATGATAAAATATAACGAAATAGACAATCCAATTACCACACCAATTAATAAATCGGTTGCCAAAATGAAAACTATTGTGATAATGAATGGGAAAAATTGCTTCCAACCCAAGCTAAATACATTTTTATATAACTTGGGTTTAGTCAAGTTGTAGCCTGTTATCAATAAAATAGCAGAAAGCGATGCATATGGAATCATATTGAGTGCAAAAGGTAAAAACAAAACGGCTAAAAGTAAAAATAAGCCATGAGTAAAAGCAGAAAGTTTGGTTCTACCACCTGCATCAACATTTGCAGCACCACGAACTACTACAGCAGTCATCGGTATGGCTCCTAGTAAACCGCATGTTATGTTACCAATTCCTTGTGCCAAAAGTTCTCTGTTTACAGGTGTTATGCGATTTCTTTTATCTAGTTTATCCACTGCTTCTACACATAATAAGGTTTCAAGTGAAGCTAATAATCCAATCAGAATTCCAGCTTTCCAAATCTCAATATTTGAAAACAGTTTTGAAAAATCAGGAAAAGTGATATTACCAAAAATAGTATCGGGAATTGTAACAAGTTGAGTTGGTTTTAATTCGAAATTGCCAGATAAATTTGAAAGAACAAAATTTAGTAAAACGCCAACTAAAACGACCAAAAGTGGAGCTGGAATAATCTTCAAATTTTTTGCAAATGATTGATTAAATAAAATTAAAATAGCTAATGAAACGATCGAAATAATGATGGTACCCCGAGTTAGATGTTCATTAAATTTTTGAATATTGTGAGGAATATTATCCACCGATATAAGCTTGGTAAAACCACTGGTCCAAAAATCGGGTTGATTGTAACCTAATGCAATTGGAATTTGTTTTGAAATCAACATTATTCCAATAGCAGCAAGCATCCCTTTGATGACGGCAGATGGAAAATAATTGGCAATCAAACCTAATTTGAACAATCCCAAAACAATTTGAAAAAGCCCAGCAACAATTACGGCTAGTAAAAATGTTTGAAAATCTCCAAGAGAAACAATTGAAGCAGCTACTAATGTTGTCAAACCAGCAGCTGGCCCAGAAACGCCTAACTGTGAACCGCTCACAACAGAAACCAAAATCCCACCAATAATTCCAGATAAAAGTCCCGAATATAATGGTGCTCCAGATGCTAATGCAATTCCTAAACATAAAGGTAAAGCCACCAAAAAAACAGATAAACCAGCTGGTAAATCATGTTTGAACCAAATGAGTTCGTAGTATTTTAATTTTCTGTTCATATTTTCAAAAAGTCAAGCAAATGTAGACAATGTGTAATTTCATTTATATGATAAGTATCATCAAAGTCTTATTGTTGACATACAGGTTCCAAATCCAATTACAAAACAAATAGTTGAATACAGTAATAGTTTTAATCCTGTTTTTCTGTTTTCTTTACTAAAAACCATAAAGAACCCGATTATAAAGACAAATGAACTTATAAAAGTCAAAAACAAACCGATTTGTGGTAAAAAATTATTCATAGAAAATAGTTTAATGCATTGGACCTAAAGTAAAATTTGCTGTGCAAGCACTGAAGCCGATTATAAAAGCGATTACTGAACCAATAATTAATTTTAAGCCTAATTTTTTCTTACTTTCAATAAAAAGAAAAATGATTCCAACAAAAAATACTACAACACTAATTAATTCGATGATAATAGCAGCTGAAACTATAAAATCACTCCAATTGTTTAATCCAGTCATATTTCAATTTTTATAAGTTATTGATAGTGTTTATTTTTTCTCTAATTGCTTCAATTTTGTTATCTCTATAAAATAAATTCATCGTTTCAAAAGGTACAATTTTATAGCGTTTATCCACAATATGAACACATGATTTTTTTACAGCACGAACATCAAAATCATTGGCATCCATAAAGTTCATGATAATGATTCTAAACAAATTATCATAATGCAGATTATCCGATTTTACTCTTGGCAAACAACACATCAATTCTCCAAAAGTATCTTCGGCACAATCGACAGAAATTCCAGTACTAAACATCGTTATTAAATGGTTTTTCAAATCTTCATCATTCTCGTACACAATGGTATTTTTGGTTGTATTTAACAAATCTTCTGGATTCAATAGATTTGTCATTGGAATCACTTGTCCATCCATTTTCAATGCATATGCCATGCACAATGCATCGGGATTGCAAGGTACTGGAATTAAATCTTGCGGAGTGAAAATAGGATATTGTTCATAGATTTTTCTGCGAACTTCGGTTAAAGTTATCCTTCCAGTTTCATCATCATAATTATCGTTTCTTCCAGCAACCTGAGTTGGTTGAAATGTTACACCACGTACACATTTTTGTTTAGTTGCATAGTCTAAAATCGCTCCAATTTCATCATCGTTTTCACCTTTTTGTAACGTGATTACTAGGGTTGTAGAAAGATTAAATTGATTCAAATTTTCAATGGCTTTCTTGCGAACTTCGGTTAAATCCTCTCCTCGTAATTTTTCTAAAACTTCGGGTTTGAAACTGTCAAATTGTAGATAGATTTCAAAATCGGGCATATAACTTGCCAATTTTTCTACAAATGAAATATCTTTGGCAATACGAATTCCGTTAGTATTTAGCATCAAATGTTTAATCGGTTTACTCTTGGCAATATCCATGATTTCAAAAAACTGAGGATGTACTGTTGGTTCTCCACCCGAAATTTGAACCACATCAGGTTCACCTTCATTGGCAACAATTACATCAAACATTTTTTCAATTTCTTCCAATGTTCTATGTCTGCCATAATTTGGCGCAGATGAAGCATAACAAGTAGGACATGCCAAATTGCACCTATCCGTAACTTCTACAATAGACAAACACGAATGCTGCTCGTGATCGGTACACAAACCACAATCATATGGGCAACCATAATGTACTTTGGTATTAAATTTTAAAGGAACTTCCGATTGCTTGTTGTAGTTTCTAATTTGTTTGTAGTATTCCACATCATCTGCAATCATGGAACGCATATCTCCATGCGTTTTGCAATGTTTTAGCATCCAAACTTTTTCGTCTTGAAATACAATTTTGGCATCGACCAATTCTAAACAAGTTGGACAAAGTGATTTAGTGTAATCGTAGTATATATAAGGTCTATTTGGCATTAGTTTTTAGTTTTTTTGCCATAAGAGAGTAAGGTTCATTAAGTTTTAATTTCCTAATTTCTTATTGGTTTATATTTTTATTGTTTTTTAACGTTAATAATCGGCGAATAAATTTATAATAATAAACAAATATAAAAATCGCGCTCCACTGAATACTACTCAAATGTATGAATAAAGGTTGATATGGCTTAATAAATTCAACGGAAAAACGATACAAAAAGTATAAAACCATGAATAATTTAAATCGGTCACCATTTATCAAATCTACATTTCTAATTCTTCTGAATAGAAAGAAAAGCAACACCATATAAATCATTTCATATAATGCGACAGGATGCCGTAATTTTCCGTCGCCAAGATTCATCCCAGAGAAAAGAGTGGTTTCTATTCCGTAAGTTGCTTCCGCAATTCCCATCGAAAAACAGCCAATTCTTCCAATAAAAAGAGCTACGATTATTGGGATTACATAAATATCACCCGAAGCAATTTTTACTCCAATTATTTTCTTGATGATTTCTACGCCAAACAATCCACCCAAAAATCCGCCTGCAACGGTTTTGTTTTGGTAAAAAGTAAGCCAAGTTTGATTGGCAATTTCAGATGGATTCTCGAGTAAAGCGATTACTCTTGAACCAATAAGCGCACCAATCATCGCACCTACCATAATCCATAATCGATTGATGTCGGAAATGGCATCGGTTATTCCTTTTTTGTGGTAATAATACAATCTAACGCCAATGAAGAACGCTAATGTTTCAAATATAAAATGATAATATACTTTTTCGCCGAAGAAATCAAACTGAAAAGGGAATGACATTTTGTAGTGGTATAAATTGAAGCTAATATAACTATTTTGATGAAAAGTTATTAAATATAATTTGGATTTGTAATTTTGAAATCGCCATTAACAACAAATTTGTTGAAAACAAACACCAATTATTAAAAAGGCGATTACATTTGTTACCTTTAAAAATAAAATTTAAACAAATGAAACTTATTCCTAAAAGTCAATGAAGTATTTTATTAGTTTTCTGTTTTTTGTTGCCACATTTTCAACTTGTTTTGGTCAAGCTAGCTATGGTCGACCAGAAGTAAATCCAATGGAGATTCAGAAAAACTTTGATGTTTGGAAGGCATATCAAACTAAAAACATTATGCTTTCACGTGATTTTGTTCCTGTTAGCGAAAAAGATTCATTGGTTGATAAAAGCACTTTTCTTAAAAAATTGATGCAAGGAAATTTTATTCCTATTCGATTACAATCGGCAGATTCTATTTTTCAATACAAACTTTTCAAAATTTTGCCCAATTCCGATTCGAGTATAAAAGCCGAAATAACTCAAATGGCCTTTGATGAAAATGATAATTATAATTTGGAAGGAAAAAAGTTTCCCGAATTTAATTTTACAGATTTAAACGGAAATGAAGTTTCAAGTACTACAACAAAAGGTAAAATTATGGTCGTAAAATGTTGGTTTATTCATTGTGCCAAATGCGTAAAAGAAATTCCTGTTTTAAACAAATTAGTTGAGGAATACAAAGACAGAAACGACATTGTTTTTGTGAGTTTTGCCGAAGACAATCCGGAGCAATTAAGGGCTTTTTTGGCTAAAAAACCGTTATCATATTCCGTAATTCCAAATTTGAAACAATACATGAACGAAGTTTTGGAATTGAATGCTTTCCCGACTCACTTTGTAGTAAACAAACAAGGAATTATTGCTAAAGTTTTACCTAACGATGAAGCCTTAAAAGTGGCTTTGGAGATGGAGAGTAGGAAGTAGGGATTTCTAGAGGAAAGATAAATAGTATTATTTATTAGACTTTTCTAAATCTGATTTAAGAATTTCAATCTTGTCCTTACTAATTGTTTTTGAAATTTAAGAAGTAGAATGATTTCCATTAATAGAATCATTTATTATAATGTTTTATATATAAAATCATTTGATTTTTATTTGGTAAACATTGCTGAAAATAAATTAAATCTGTATTCTTGATAACTGTACTGTTCTAGTTGGTCTTATTTTTATTAGTAGCAGATGTGATAGTAATGTCAATTAAAGGGGATATTGTATTTTGTTTGATAAGTTGGAAACTCACTAAAATTAACTTGATGTCGATAACCTTCATTATTGTATACAAATAATTATTAGAAATAACCAACTCCAGAAATCCTTAAACGAGTATATAAATTTTCTACAGATTTTAATAGTTAACATTTGATGTTTATCAATAAAAAGATATATCCTTAAGTTAGAAAAAAAACTAATCACTAATAACTAAAAACTAATCACTAATGCTTACTTTTGCACCGAAATTTAAACAAAATATAAAATGCTTACTGTATCTAATTTATCAGTTCAATTTGGTAAAAGAGTCCTATTTGACGAGGTAAATACCACCTTCACACAAGGAAACTGCTATGGCGTAATTGGTGCCAATGGTGCTGGAAAATCTACTTTTTTGAAGATTCTTGCCGGTGATATTGACCCAACTTCTGGTCGAGTTATTCTAGAACCTGGAAAAAGGATGTCGGTTTTGAATCAAAATCACAACATGTTTGATCAACATACGGTTCTCGAAACAGTGATGATGGGAAACAAAGTATTGTATGCTGTCAAAGCAGAAATGGATGCCTTGTATGCCGATTATGATGATAAAAATGCCGATAGAATAGGTGAGTTGCAAGTACAGTTTGAAGAAATGAACGGATGGAATGCCGAGTCAGATGCAGGAGCAATGCTTTCTAACCTAGGAATCGGAGCTGATATGCATTATACTTTGATGTCCGACATGGAAGGAAAATTAAAAGTTCGTGTGTTATTGGCACAAGCCCTTTTTGGAAATCCTGACGTTTTGGTAATGGATGAGCCAACCAATGACCTGGATTTTGAAACCATTTCGTGGTTAGAAAATTTCTTGGCAAATTATGAAAATACAGTAATCGTAGTCTCACACGATAGACACTTTTTAGATTCGGTTTGTACACATATTTCGGATATCGATTTTGGAAAAATTAATCACTATTCTGGAAATTATACCTTTTGGTACGAATCAAGTCAGTTAGCAGCGAAACAAAAAGCACAACAAAATAAGAAAGCCGAAGAGAAAAAAGCCGAATTGGAAGAGTTTATTCGTCGTTTTAGTGCGAATGTTGCCAAATCGAAACAAGCCACTTCTCGTAAAAAGATGATTGACAAATTAAATCTTGATGAAATAAAACCTTCAAGTAGAAGATATCCTGCGATTATTTTTGATGTAGAAAGAGAAGCTGGCGATCAAATTTTGCATGTTCAAAACCTTGCGGCATCAGTGGATGGTGAAATATTGTTTAAAAATGTAGATTTAAACATGGCTAAAGGCGATAAAGTGGTGGTTTTTTCAAAAGATTCCCGTGCCACAACTGCTTTCTATGAAATCTTAAACGGTAATCAAAAAGCTGATGCAGGAACATATGATTGGGGAATTACTACTACACAATCTTATTTACCAAACGAAAACCACGAGTTTTTTCAAGATGGAAGTTTAAACTTGGTTGATTGGTTGCGTCAATGGGCCAAAACCGAAGAAGAACGTGATGAAGTATACATTCGTGGGTTTTTAGGAAAAATGATATTTTCTGGTGAAGAAGCGTTAAAAAAATGTACGGTTCTTTCAGGAGGCGAAAAAGTACGTTGCATGTTATCTAGAATGATGATGATTCGTGCCAATGTATTGATGCTAGATGAACCGACAAACCACTTGGATTTGGAATCGATTACAGCTTTTAATAACACATTAAAAAACTTTAAAGGATCAGTATTATTTACCACTCATGACCACGAATTTGCACAAACGGTTGCCAACAGAGTACTAGAGATTACACCAAATGGTGTTATTGATAGATACATGACTTTTGATGAATACCTTGATGATGAAAAAATTAAGGAACTAAGAAAGAAAATGTATAGTTAAGTATGAAGTGAACTATATAAACAAAAATCCCAAAATTCCATTTTAATAGGATTTTGGGATTTTTAATTTCTTAAAATTAACTGAATTACAATCTACTTCCCATCTTTATCTACAACAAGTCTATCTTTTCTATTTGCGATTTCCCATGCTATTGAAAAAGCTAATTTGGTTCTTTTGGTTAAAGCGTCAAATTCAATTTTTTCTACGTCATCGGTAGGTTGATGGTAATCAGCGTGCGTTCCATTGAATAAAAATACCGATGGAATCCCATTTTTGGCAAAATTATAATGGTCTGATCGATAGTAAAAACGATTTGGGTCTTTTCTATCATTATACTTATAGTCTAATGTGAGATTGGTATATTTATTATTTACATTTTCACAAATGTCATACAAATCGGTAGATAAATAATCCGAACCAATAAGATAAACATAATTATTGGAATCTTTATGAAAATCGTCTCTGCGACCCACCATATCAATATTAACATCTGCAACTGTTTTTGCTAATGGAAACAAAGGATTCTCAGAGTAATATCTTGAACCATGGAGTCCGTGTTCTTCACCTGTAACGTGTAAAACCAAAACTGAACGCTTTGGACCAAAACCATCGTCTTTTGCTTTCTGAAAAGCTTTTGCAATTTCAATTAGTGCAACCGTTCCCGAGCCATCGTCATCGGCACCATTGTATATTTCGCCATTTTTCATTCCAACATGGTCATAATGAGCCGAAACAACTACTACTTCATCAGGTTTTTCAGTTCCTTCGATATAAATCCAAATATTTTCAGAATCATTCAACTTTGGACTAAACCCTTTTTTCATGAATTCAGAAGGTACTTTTTGAAAAAAATCGGTTGCTCCTTTTGGGAAAGAAAGTCCATTGGCTTTATGTTGGTTTATAATATACTCACCTGCTTTTTTTTGTCCAGGTTCTCCAGTGTTTCTGCCCTGCATTTCATCAGAAGCGATAATAGTCAAATTGCTTTTTAAACTTTCATTTGAAATCGCATTGATATAATTGTTAAAATCAAAAACTTTTTTTTCTGTCTTTTTTATTTCACCATTCTTATGGGTCGAACAAGAAAAAATTAAAAGAAGAACAATTGGAAGGTGTATTTTTTTCATATTAATGAATTGTTAGGAATGTGTACAAAACAAACAGTAAGGATATCATTGTGATTAAAACAATGTTTATTACCAACATTGCCATACTTTTTAAAAAGGATACAACACGTGATTCTTCATAAAATCGATGGTGTGCTGGAAAGAAATAATACAACATCCAAAGAGTAGTTATCGTTTTTATTATAGAGGCAATTGTTTCAAAATGGACCAAAGCTTTATTGATTAAAAAATTCAATAAAACAATCAATAATAAGAATGAAAAATAATGAAGGGTAAAAATCCCATGATCAAAATAATACCATTTTTTTTTGTTATGAAAAAGCCATAAAACAAATGCAAATAGAGGCATATAGATAAATAAAGCTTTTGGGAAATTATGTTTTAAACCTTCGAAAAACTTTTCTTTAATTTCTTCCCGCGAATTGTTCTCATTTATTTCAATTGATTTTTTATTTAACCAATATTCAATATCATTCATTTCATCAGGATTCACTTTTCTTATTGAATCCAACTCTTTTACAGAACCATATCCAAAATTCATGAAACTCCCTTTTTGTGCTGCTTTTATTTTACCTTCTTTTATAAACAGTTTTATTGAATCTGCATCTTTTTTTGTTAGCAATCCCTTTTCTACTAATTCATTTACTTTTATCTCCTGTGGAGTTAATGTATTAATGTTTTTCTGTTCAATAGAGTCTTTTAATTTATCATAACTAAAATATTCATTTGATTCTTTGCCAGTTTCTTTCACTTTTATACCATCTGGGAAAACCGAAATAACGAAGAAAGTGACAAAACTGATAAAAATATAGAGTCGAACAGGAGCTAAATATGAAAGACGTTTACCCGAAAGGTATTCTTTTGTTAATGAAGCGGGTCTTATTAATAAGTTTTTTATCGTTTTCCAGAATGCATTTTCATAGTGCGTTAAATCTTCAAAAAAATGGATAAATAAATGATGAAAGGTTTTGCGAGTATCACTGTTTTCTTGACCGCAATTGGGACAAAAACGTTCTGCTACAACATGATTACAGTTGAGACAGGTTTTATCTTCACGAATTACATTTTTGGACATAATATTTTTTTAAGCTAAGAATGATTTAACTTCATTATTTATGAATGCTAATGCTGCACTACTTGGTGTAGGCTTATCAAAAGTATCATTCAATATCGTTTCACGGAGTTTATCGGCATTTTCAATTTTTTCACTCATACTTGTTTTTCTAATCATTTGAATAGTGGCATTTTTTGCCGTCATAACAATAGTCCAACATTCTTCAGAAACGTAAATTTGTTGTGTTAAATTATGTTCAAATTCTTGTTCAATTTGAGCAATAACATAATTTTCATAATCGTTCTTATTTTGTGAAATAGGAGCAACTCTAATCAATAATTTGGTAGGATTAATTCGTTCTAAAAATAATGTTAATCTTTCATAGGCTTGTAAACGTAACGGTAAGGCATCTTTTTGATTTTCTTTGAGTAACAAGAAACGTCTTCTATTGTCTTCATTTGCAATAAATTGTTGAAAAAAATAATAGGCAACTGCTCCGGTAATCAAGGCTGGTAAAATGTAAAAAGCTAATTCGACGATTTTTTCGGTATTCATAAATAAAGATGTAATTAGTAATTGTTGACAAATATAATAGAATAAACTATAAAAATATATTGCAATTTGAATGTACTAAGCTTAAATTTGAATTTTTATTTTCATTTCTATGCAAAAGTATATTAGTCAACTTAACGATGCCCAACAAGAACCCGTTTTACAAAAAGATGGACCAATGATTATTATCGCTGGTGCTGGTTCTGGCAAGACACGTGTGTTGACCATACGAATTGCCTATTTAATGAGTCAGGGTGTTGATGCATTTAGTATTTTGGCATTGACATTTACCAACAAAGCAGCTCGCGAAATGAAAAAGCGTATTGCTGATATTGTCGGAAATAATGAAGCCAAAAACCTTTGGATGGGTACTTTTCACTCGGTTTTCGCTAGAATTTTACGTTCGGAATCGGACAAATTGGGCTATCCTTCTAATTTTACAATATACGACACACAAGATTCTGTGCGGTTAATCTCGGCTATTATCAAAGAAATGCAGTTGGATAAAGATGTATATAAACCCAAACAGATTTTGGGTAGAATTTCTTCCTATAAAAATTCATTGATAACGGTAAAAGCCTATTTCAATAACCCAGAATTGCAAGAAGCCGATGCAATGTCCAAAAAACCAAGATTAGGTGAAATCTATCAAAACTATGTTGATAGATGTTTTAAGGCTGGCGCAATGGATTTTGATGATTTGCTGCTAAAAACCAATGAATTGTTAAACCGTTTTCCAGATGTTTTAGCCAAATACCAAGATCGCTTTCGCTATATTCTGGTAGATGAGTACCAAGATACCAATCATTCACAGTATTTGATTGTAAGAGCGTTATCGGATAGGTTTCAGAATATTTGTGTTGTAGGTGATGATGCACAGAGTATTTACGCTTTTCGAGGTGCGAATATCAATAACATTTTGAATTTTCAAAAGGATTATGAAAATGTAAAAACCTACCGATTAGAACAAAATTACCGTTCGACAAAAAATATAGTTGAAGCAGCCAATAATATCATTGATAAAAACAAAACCAAATTAGAAAAAGTAGTTTGGACAGCCAATGATTATGGAAACAAAATAAAAGTCAACCGTAGCATCACGGATAGCGAAGAAGGTAGATTTGTAGCCAGTACTATTTGGGAACAAAAGATGCAAAACCAGTTGATGAATGGTCATTTTGCGATTTTGTACCGAACCAATGCGCAATCAAGAGCAATGGAAGATGCCTTACGTAAACGCGATATTCCGTATCGTATTTATGGTGGTTTGTCTTTTTACCAAAGAAAAGAAATTAAAGACGTTCTGTGTTATTTGCGATTGGTTGTAAATCCTAAAGATGAAGAAGCATTAATTCGTGTTATCAATTATCCAGCTCGTGGAATTGGTGATACAACAGTTGAAAAATTAACCATAGCAGCGAATCATTACAAACGATCTATTTTTGAAGTAATGCAAAATATTGAAAAAATAGATTTGAAATTAAATTCGGGAACAAAACAAAAATTACTTGATTTTGTTACTATGATTCAAAGTTTTCAAGTAATAAACGAAAATCAAGACGCTTTTTACTTGACCGATCACGTAACCAAAAAAACAGGCTTGGTACAAGAGTTAAAAAAAGATGCCACACCAGAGGGGATTGCTCGCATTGAAAATATTGAAGAGTTGTTAAATGGTATAAAAGATTTTACAGAAGGTCAAAAAGAAGTTGATGGAGCAAGAGGTTCATTAGCCGAATTTTTGGAAGACGTAGCTTTAGCAACCGATTTAGACAAAGACACAGGTGATGATGATAGAGTTGCTCTAATGACGATTCACTTAGCAAAAGGATTAGAATTTCCTTATGTTTTTGTAGTTGGTCTTGAAGAAGATCTGTTTCCAAGTGCGATGAGTTTAAATACCCGAAGCGAATTGGAAGAAGAACGACGTTTGTTTTATGTTGCTTTAACGCGTGCCGAGCAACAAGCATACTTAACGTATGCACAGTCGCGTTATCGTTGGGGAAAATTAACCGATAGTGAACCCTCACGATTTATCAATGAGATTGATTCTCAATATTTAGAATACATTACGCCAGAAGAAACCAATTATCGTTACAAACCAATGATAGACACCGATATTTTTGGAGATATTGATAAATCGAAACTGCGATTGACGAAACCAACTTCGGGAACACCACCCAAAAAATATGGCGAGGAACCTTCTGTAACTATTAGAAAATTAAAACCACTAAATTCTGGAACTAAATCAAATAATAACTTGTTTGATAACGGGTTAACCGTTGGTAATATCGTAATGCATGAACGTTTTGGAAAGGGAGAAATATTAAACTTAGAAGGAGCAGGGGCTGACAAAAAAGCGGAAATCAAATTTGAAGTAGGCGGTATTAAAAAGCTATTATTGCGCTTTGCTAAATTGGATGTGATAGGTTAAAATTTAGTTTTGACAAAATTCACTATTCTACTATAGGCATCAATTTGATCATTTGTTGCCCAATCACCATGACCACCATTGTATAAATACAATTCGTTATAAACACCAACTTGATTTAGTTTATCATGCATATCTTGACCTTGTGTTGTAGGAATCAATGGATCAGCATTTCCATAAAGTAAAATAGTCGGTTGTGAATTGGTAGTTGCCCTGTGATAAGGACTTATTTGTTGGTAAAAGCCTATGTTTTCCGAATAAACCAATCCTGTTGCCGATTGAAACATTGCAACCATAAACGGATTTGAAGTGTAATTTACATCAGTAAAATTTGTTGGGCCAACAATACTACAAACAATCTTTATATCCGAATTATAAGCATAACAGTATAACATTGACAGATGTGCGCCGGCACTAACACCTATAAAACCAAAATCATCCGAAATCTGATAATCTTCTGTTTTTAGTTTTAAAATAATACTTTCAATATCATCAATTTGCATCGGAAAAGCGGAGTTTGCAGTGGTTGCTAATCTGTAATTGATATTAGCTATTGCGTATTCTGGTAGATACTGTTTTACAATATCAACGGCATAATTCATATCTGACTTATCTCCTGAAGTCCAACCGCCACCATGAACGAGAATTAATGTCTTAGTAGTACTAGTTCTATTTGCAGGAAGGTATAAGTCGAATTTTTGCTGGACATGATTTCCATAACTAACATCTAAAAGCGTTTTCGCCTCTACGTTCTGAGTTATTGTATCATTCGAATTGCAGGAGAAAAGGATAAGTACAATAAATGTAAAAAAAAGAAATTTAATTTTCATAGGTTACGTATCTTTGTAATAGTAACGTAAAAATAGAAGTTTTAATATTTTACAACAAACAAAATGAGTCAGTTTATCAAAATATACGAAGACAATCCAAATGAATCGGCTGTTAAAAAAGTAGTTGAAATTCTTAGAAATGGAGGCTTAGTTATTTATCCAACCGATACAGTTTATGGATTAGGGTGTGATATAACCAATACAAAAGCATTAGAAAAAGTGGCTAAAATAAAAGGAATCAAATTAGAAAAAGCCAATCTTTCTTTCATCTGTTCCGATTTGAGTCATCTTTCTGATTATGTGAAACAAATTGACACTTCAACATTCAAGTTGCTAAAAAGAGCTTTACCAGGTGCTTACACTTTTATTTTGCCCGGAAATAATGATTTACCAAAAGTTTTTAAAAACAAAAAAACAGTCGGAATTCGTGTTCCCGATAACAACATTATTCGTGCTATTGTAAAAGAATTAGGAAATCCGATAATATCAACATCTATTCACGATGATGATGAAATAGTAGAATATTCAACCGATCCCGAATTGATTTTTGAAAAATGGCAAAACCAAGTCGATGCAGTAATCGATGGCGGATATGGCTATAATATTCCATCTACAATTATTGATTTATCTGGTTATGAACCACTAGTTGTAAGAGAGGGAAAAGGAAGTTTGGATATTATATAAAAAAAATCCAAAAGCCTAAACTTTTGGATTTTTTTATAAATCGTATTTCGTAACTTGAATTATTTACTCAAGTTTTTCATTTCCTTTTCAATCATATCATAGAATTCGTCGATTTTTGGCATTACTACAATACGGGTTCTTCTATTAGTAGCTCTATTTTCAGAAGTATTATTGTTTACTAATGGTACATATTCGCTTCTTCCGGCTGCTATTAATTGAGATGGTTTCACACCTAATTCTTTGGTCAAAACTCTAGTAATAGCTGTTGCTCTTTTTACGCTCAAATCCCAGTTATCAATCAAGATTGCATTTCCGGTAAACGGAACATTATCGGTATGACCTTCAACCATACATTCAAAATCGGGTTTGTCATTGATTACTTTAGCCACTTTTCCTAAAATTTCTTTTGCTTTGTCGGTAACCATATAACTTCCGCTTTTGAAAAGCATTTTATCAGAAATATTGATAAAAACAACCCCTTTTTCAACATTTACATTGATATCTGGATCATCTAGACCAACTGATTTTTTTAAACTTGAAACCAATGCTAAAGTTACAGAATCCTTTTTGGTTAAAGCATCTTGTAATCTATTGATTTTTAAATCTTTTTCTTTAATAGTTTCCAAAGCTTTTTCAATGTTTTCTGCCCCTTTTGCTGTCAATGTCGTCATATTCCCTACATTGTTAATAAGGTCAGCATTGTTTTTCTTCAAATAGTCGTTTTGCTGATTTAAAGACTCATTTTGTTTGCTTAAAGCATCTTTTTCAGATAAACACATATTCAACTTTACAGTAGTTGAGTTCAATAAATCTTGACATTCTTTATTCTGTTTCTCTAATGCCGCAATTTTCTTTTTGCTTCCGCAAGAAGTTAGGGTTAAAGTAGCTAACGAAAGAATTAAAATACTTTTTTTCATATTTGACTTAGTTATTTTTAATTTTTGCAAAATTACAAATTATTACTTCATAGAAACGGTATAGTAAGCTAAAGTATTGTTAACTATCGCTCAAATACCTTGCCGTTTTTAACAAAATAATTGTAAACAATGCTGTTGGTATGATAATAGTTTTTGTTTTGTTTATTATTCCTTTTTTGCAACGTTTTGGAAATCTTTGCATAAAAGGAAAAATGAGCATTAATAATAGCAAGACAATGTTGCAATTTTCCTTTGAAAATAAATTGGATTCCTGCAATTCCATCAAGAACCAATCTTGAAAATATGATTGGAATTAATTTAGATTTCGGTAAGTTTTTAGTCAACATTAAAAGAGAATTTCTAAAATTCAGAAACGTTTTCATTGGATTTCCTTCATTCAAAGTGGCACCGCCAACATGATAAACTACCGATTGTGATGTATATTTTATTTTATAACCATGGTTAAAGGCTCTCCAACACAAATCGATTTCTTCTTGATGTGCAAAAAAATCATCGTCAAAACCTTCTAAACTTCTGTAAATTTCTTTTCTGATAAAAAAGCAAGCACCAGAAGCCCAAAAAATTTCTCTTTCATCATCATATTGATGCAAATCTTTTTCTATAGTATCAAAGATACGACCTCGACAATATGGATAACCATATTTGTCAATAAATCCTCCGGCAGCACCAGCATATTCAAAATATTCTTTGTTTTTGAAATCTAAAATTTTAGGTTGAATAATTCCAATCTCGGATTGATTTTCAAAAATAGATAGGATAGGAGTTAACCAATTTTTTGTAACTTCAATATCTGAATTTACAAGTGCATAATATTCTTCCTCAACATGTTGTAATGCTTTATTATAGCCTTTTGCAAAACCATAATTGGCTTCATTTGGAATTACCTTTACCAAAGGAAATTGGGTTTTTAGAACAGTGATTGATTCATCTTTAGAGGCATTATCAGCAACATAAATTTGGGCTTCATCAGAAAATGAAATAATAGAAGGCAAGAATTGTTCTAATAATTTTGCTCCATTCCAATTGAGTATGACAACGGCTATTTTCTTTCTAATCATTTATCTATTAAATTCAACTATTAAAACTACAATTGGTTATCTATTTTCAAATTCAGGAATTTCTTCGAGAAAAGTATACTTTTTATTTTCAAAATCCATTTTGCAAAAGTAATGATTTAAGCCGTTTGTTACCATAAGATAATCGGCTTTGAGTGTCATATTATAACGAGCAATTTGATCAAAAGTTGTTTGTGTTATTTTTATTTCTGGCGCTTTGCATTCGACCAACAATAAAAGTGAGCCATTTGGTTTAAAAATTACAACATCATAACGTTTATTCATACCATTAACTTTGATTAATTTTTCAACATTAATGTATGATTTTGGGTATTTTTTTTCTTCGATAAGGAATTTTAGAACATGTTGACGAACCCATTCTTCTGGAGTAAGAATGATAAATTTTTTCCTAATTTCATCAAAGATAGCAAGTTTATTTTCACTATTTTTGAACCGAAACGAGTAAGTGAGAAAGTTCAACTTTTGCATTTTACAAATCTATTATCAAATAATCGAATTACCAAATTAACATTTACGTGGACGAAGTTGTAAAAATTATAAACGATATTAAGAATGGAAATATAAAACCAATTTATTTTTTGATGGGTGAAGAACCTTATTACATAGATAAGTTAACAGAATATATTGAAGAAAATGTATTGCAAGAACATGAGCGCGATTTTAATCAAACTATTTTGTATGGTAGAGATGTGACTATTGAAGATATTGTTGGTAACGCCAAACGGTATCCAATGATGGCAGATAAGCAGGTTGTTATTGTAAAAGAAGCACAAGAACTAGTTCGTACTATCGATAAACTAGAAAGTTATGCCGAAAATTTTCAGGATACTACTGTTCTCGTAATTGCTTACAAATACAAGACACTCGATAAACGCAAGAAACTAGTAAAGTTACTAGAAAAAAACGGAGTCGTTTATGAAAGTAAAAAAATGTATGAAAATCAAGTTGGAACATGGATAACTCGTGTTTTGCAAGGTAAGGGTTATTCGATTGAACCAAAAGCTAGTGCAATGTTGGTAGAGTTTCTCGGAAATGATTTGAGTAGAATAAGTAATGAACTGAATAAACTTCAAATAATTTTACCAAAAGGGCATACCATTTCTGCTAAAGATATAGAAGAAAACATTGGATTTAGTAAAGATTTTAATGTTTTTGAATTGCAAAATGCATTAGGTTCAAAAAATCAAATAAAAGCCTATCAAATTGCCAACTATTTTGCTGATAATCCAAAAGATAATCCAATGGTTGTAACCACAAGCTTGGTTTTTAGCTTTTTTGTAAAGCTATTGAAATATCATGGATTAAAGGATAAAACCCCTAAAAATGTTGCTTCGGCACTTGGAATTAGCCCTTTTTTTGTAAAAGATTATGATGTTGCATTACGTAATTATCCTATGAAAAAAGTAAGTAGAATTATTGCAGGTTTGCGCGAGATTGATATTAAAAGTAAAGGTGTTGGAGCTAATTCATTGAGCCAGAAAGATCTTTTAAAAGAAATGCTTGTTGAAATTTTCAGTTGAAAAGTTAAAAATATAAATAATTTATTTAAATTTATACATTTTTTTGATAATAAAGAGTATAATATGTATAATTTTAGAAGAATACATTTATTTATAACTTCCTTTTTTGTAAAAAAGAAAAAATATAAATTATTTTATCTTACTACTTATTTTTGCCTTTTTATAAGCTATTGTAATTCTCAAACACAAAAGAAAGAAGAAAATATTTTTGACTCTCAATTTGAAGAAATAGCATCTTTATTTAAAAGAAACGATAATATTTCTTATAAAAAAGCCATTAGCCTTTTAAAAAAACACCAACTTGAAATAGAAAAGTCTAAAGACACATCTAAAATTCTTATTTTTTATAGACACGCAATTGATGTTTTCAATTTAAATTACGATTATGATTATCCAAAAAAATATTTAAAAAAAGGATTTGAGATTTTAGAACACTATGATGATAAAAAAGAATTAGGCCTTTTTTATGAATTATATGGAATTTCCATTATATCAGGAGCAGAAATTAATAAAAAAATAAATGCTTATCTTGTAGCAGAGAAGTTATTATGTAAATATGGAGAGCCTACAGACAATATTGATATAAATTTTAATTTATCACTTTCTTTCAAAAAAATAAAGCAATGGGATAAAGTAATTATATATAGTAATAAAGCATTACTTAATATCCAAAAATCAAAAGAAAAATTAAATAGAAAAAAATACCTTTACTTTTATTTAATAGAAGCATATTTAGAAAAAAAGGATTATAAAAACGCAAAATATTATCTTGATTTAGTTACTGCCGATAAAGCATTATTCTTAAATGATGAAAGACTTTTAGTCACTTATAATGAAATGTTAGGAAAATATTTTCTTTTCAGAGGAGATTATATAAATGCTGCAAAATTCTATGACGAATCCATTTCTGCAAGAAACATATATGATATTAAAACCAGAGATAAAATTGCTAAATCACAACTTTTTAAATTAAATTTTGAGAAACAACAGTTAATAAACAAAAGGATTATAAAAGAAAATCAATTAAACAAAACAAACTTAAAATACAAAAATTATATAATCACTTTAGGTATAATAACAATATTTATTCTTATTGTTCTATTAATTTTTATTTATCGAAATTCATTGTTTAAGTCAAGAGTAAATGCACTATTACTGGAGAACAACAATAAATTAGTAAATGCAAATGCAGAAATTAAAAATGCAGTCAAAATAAAAAGAAACTTTTTAGATACCATTACCCATGAGTTAAGAACTCCATTAAATACAATAAAAGTAATTTCATATCTTCTTACAGAAGAAAATGAAATAGTTAAAAAAGATGAATATTTAAAATCACTTAATTTCTCATCCGACTATCTTTTAAGTTTGATAAATAATATAATTGACTACAATATTCTTCAAAACACGGAAAGTTTAAAATTAAACTTGCAAGAAAGCAATCTAAAAGATTTAATGCTTAACATTGAAAAAAGCTACAGCATAAAAAAAGAAAACTCTAATAAATTAGTTTTTGAAATTGATGATAAAATAGCACCCAAATTGATGATTGATAACTTTCGACTAATTCAAGTATTGATGAATTTAATAGATAATGCTGTAAAATTCACAAATAATGGAAATGTATATGTGAGAGCTATTTTAGTCAATGAGACCGAAACTATATCAACAATAAAATTTGAAGTTCAAGATGATGGAATAGGTATTGAAGATGCTGTTAAGCATACAATTTTTGATGTTTTTGAACAAGGATCAAAAAAAATAAACAGAGAATATGGTGGAAGTGGCTTAGGATTATCATTTGTAAAAAAAAATATAGAATTATATGATAGTAAGATAGAAGTTGAATCGGAAGTAAATAACGGTTCTAAGTTTACGTTTATTATAAAATTCAATAAAGTAATTACTAGTATTGGTGCAACAGTTGATTTTAAAAAGATTGACAATAATAAATTATTTGGACAGATTAAGATTTTATTGGTTGAGGATAATAAAGTAAATCAAATGTTAACCAAAAAAATAATTGAAAGAAAAGGGTATATCTGTGATGTTGCAAACAACGGACTTGAAGCTGTTAATATAACTAAAAGCAATAATTATTCTTTGATATTAATGGATATTATGATGCCAGTTATGGATGGTTTTGAAGCATCAATAAAAATTAAAAAAAGTAAACCGCAAATTCCAATTATTGCATTAACGGCTGTTTCTGAAGAAGTTAACAAGGATAAGTTTATAAAAGCGGGTATAAAAAAAGTGCTCACTAAACCAGTTGATGTCGAATTACTTTACAATACTATTTTAAGCATCATAAACAAATAAGTTTACTTATATTTGCATTTCTAAAAAAAATCTAACTAAACAAATTATGAGAATGAATAAAAACACTGTCTTAGGGTGGGCTACACTTATTATGATTGTTATGGGATTGATACTGATAGCTTTGGGAGCCTTTCGTTATGATGATATCGCAGGCTGGGGTTTCGCTACAGTAGGTATTGGTTTTCTAGCTAATGCTTGGGTTTTTAGTTCGCTAAAAGGACGAGTATAAATCAACTAATCAAAAAATATAATTTAAAATATAAATATCAAAATGTCAGACGATAAGAAAGTAATATTTTCGATGCAACGATTGAGTAAATCGTATCAAGGAAGCGATAAACAAGTTTTAAAAAACATTTATTTAAGTTTTTTTTATGGGGCTAAAATAGGTATCTTGGGGCTTAACGGTTCTGGTAAATCGACCTTACTAAAAATCATTGCTGGAGTTGATAAAAATTATCAAGGAGATGTGGTTTTTCAACCAGGATATACAGTTGGTTATCTTGAACAAGAACCACAATTAGATGAAAACAAGACGGTTATTGAAATTGTTCGTGAAGGTGCTGCAGAAATTTACGCACTCCTAGATGAATTCAATAAAATAAATGATAGTTTCGGTTTACCAGAAGTATATGAAGATGCCGATAAGATGCAAAAACTTATGGATCGTCAAGCTGAATTGCAAGACAGAATTGATGCTGCTGGGGCTTGGGAAATTGACAATAAACTTGAAGTTGCCATGGACGCTCTAAGAACTCCAGACGCCGATACTCCAATAAAAGTACTTTCTGGAGGCGAAAAACGAAGAGTAGCACTTTGCAGACTATTATTGCAGCAACCAGATGTATTATTATTAGACGAGCCAACCAATCACTTAGATGCTGAGAGCGTACTTTGGCTTGAGCAGCATCTTGCTCAGTATGCAGGAACTGTGATTGCAGTAACACACGATAGGTATTTCTTAGACAATGTTGCAGGATGGATTTTAGAATTGGATAGAGGTGAAGGTATTCCTTGGAAAGGAAATTACTCTTCTTGGTTAGATCAAAAATCTAAACGAATGGAACAAGAAGAAAAAGTTGCGTCTAAAAGAAGAAAAACACTTGAGCGAGAGCTTGATTGGGTTCGTCAAGGAGCAAAAGGGCGTCAGACTAAGCAAAAAGCGCGTTTGCAAAACTATGATAAACTCTTAAATGAAGACCAAAAAGAATTAGATGAAAAATTAGAAATCTATATTCCAAATGGTCCAAGATTAGGTACTAATGTTATCGAAGCTAAAACAGTTGCTAAAGCTTTTGGAGAAAAATTATTATATGATAACTTAAATTTCACTTTGCCACAAGCAGGTATTGTTGGAATTATTGGACCAAATGGTGCAGGAAAATCAACTATTTTTAGGATGATTATGGGTGAAGAAAAGCCAGATGCAGGAGAGTTTACTATTGGCGATACTGTAAAAATTGCATATGTAGACCAATCGCACTCTAATATAGATCCAAACAAATCTATTTGGGAAAATTTTTGTGATGGGCAAGAATTGATTATGATGGGAGGAAGACAAGTAAATTCAAGAGCTTATTTATCACGATTTAATTTTGGAGGAAGTGAACAAAACAAAAAAGTATCAGCACTTTCAGGAGGAGAACGTAATCGTTTGCATCTAGCCATGACATTAAAAGAAGAAGGGAATGTTTTACTTTTGGATGAGCCTACCAATGATTTGGATGTAAATACATTAAGAGCCTTGGAAGAAGGTTTGGAAAACTTTGCAGGTTGTGCTGTTGTTATTTCACACGATAGATGGTTTTTAGATAGAATATGTACACATATTTTAGCTTTTGAAGGCGATTCTGAGGTTTATTTTTATGAAGGCAGTTTCTCAGAATATGAAGAAAATAAGAAAAAAAGATTAGGTGATGTAGCTCCCAAACGAATTAAATACAGAAAATTGATCAGAAACTAATTATAAAACCAACAAATAGCATTATTGAAATAGTTGAAACTGAACAACTACATATATATAATATTTTTACTCCTTTTTCATGGAGTTTTTTCACAAACAAACACTTCTGTTAGTAGTGTTGTGAAAAAGCTTTCTTTAGCAGGTGAAGCACTTCGTAACTTTGAATGTGACAAGTCATTGCGTATATCAAAAGAAGCCTTGGATGAAGCACATCAACTAAAAAATCACCAGCTAATGGCTAAAGCTTACAATATTATAGGCTTGAATTTTGATGAATTTTCGGAGCCAAAAACTGCGATAATTTATTTTGAAAAAGCATTAGATCATGCATTATTAACAGAAAATGATACATTGCAAGAATGGATATATAATAATTTAGGGAGTACTTATACTTATCGTAAAATCGATTTAAAAAAAGGAATTGATTATTACAAAAAAGGATTATTATTTGCCAAAAAAATAAAAGATAATGATGAAGTTGCTTACACACAATTAAATATTGCTAGTGCTTATATTAACTCGCAAGATTATAAAAATGGAATAAAGTATTTAGATAATTGTAGGAGTTACATCGAAAATAGTGATCTTATTGAAGCAAAAATTTCCTTATATACTAATTATGGAAATTATTTCAGTATTGCAAATAAAAATAAAGAAGCAGATTCCTATTATACTAAGGCAATTACTCTTTCTAAAGAAAATAATTCAGGACTAATCGATTCAAATATTGCTGAAGTATATTTGGATTACTCCAATTTTTTGTTCAAAATTCATCAAAATGTAAAGGCTCAATATTACCTTAATTTGCACAAGAATTTAAAAGAAAAAATTTATTCAAAAGAGAAGATAGATAATATTAAAAGCATTGTAAATGAAATTCAATTTGATGAATACGAAAGACAAATTGAGCAGATAGAAAATGAAAATCAAAAGCATTTAATAGATCTTAGTCAATCAAGAACAATTGATATTTTGTTTGGTGTTGTAATACTTGTTTTGTTGTTATTGGTCATTTCACTTTTTAGAAACAATAGGTTACGAGATAAAACCAATAAAATTTTAAAAACGACCAATGAGGAATTATTGATTGCAAAAGAAAAAGCTGAAACGGCAACACAATTAAAGACTCAATTTGTATCTACAATAACACATGAACTAAGGACACCGTTGTATGGAGTAGTAGGAATTACCAATATAATTATTGATGAACATAAAGAACTAGGCAATAGCCCACATATAAATTCACTTAAATTTTCGGCTGGATATTTGTTATCACTTGTTAACGACTTGTTACAAATAAATAAAATTGAGGAAAAGCGTATTGTTTTAGAGAGCATGATATTTAATATTTCCGATGAAATCAATACGATTACCGATTCACTTCAATTCATTGCAAAAAAAAATAATAACAAGATTTTTGTAGAAATTGACCCAGAAATTCCAGAGACGCTAATAGGTGATAAACTTCGATTATCTCAGATTTTCATGAATTTAATCAGCAATGCATTAAAGTTTACCAAATATGGTAATGTTACAGTAATCGCTAAGCTTGATAGAGAAGAAGGAACCAAAAAATTTATAACTTTTTTTGTAAAAGATACGGGAGTCGGAATTGCCGATGCTGACAAGGAAAAAATATTTGAAAAATTTGTTCAGATTGAGCGTAAAGAGGGCGATTATCAGGGTACAGGATTAGGATTGTCTATTGTTAAAAAATTAGTTGAAATTTTTGGGGGTGATGTGAAATTGGAAAGTCAAGAAGGAAAAGGAACAACTTTTTATTTCACAATTCCTTTTGAATCTGATGATAAAAAGAAAATTGAAATTATAAATAATATAGTTGTTGATTTGTCTGAAGAAAAATTTTACCATGTACTAGTTGTAGAAGATAACAAGATTAATCAAATTGTAACTAAAAGAACCCTCGAAAATAATAAATTCAAGTGTACTGTTGTTGAAGATGGTTATGCAGCTGTCGAAATCTTAGAAAAAGATAAATTTGACATCATTTTGATGGACATCAATATGCCAATAATAAATGGTTTTGAAACAACAAAAC
>CAZLEU010000034.1:0-24364 GCA_964558625.1 uncultured Flavobacterium sp. | reverse complement strand
ATTAAAGAAATCTTAGATGCAATGAAAATTAAAGAAGTTAATTCAGATGATTTTTTGAATAAGCTATATTCTCAACCTGTTTATACACAGATAGATGTGTTAGATTACAATAAAAGAAAAGATGGTCAAGTTCTAAACAACCAAGATTTTTATCAGAATCCTCAGGAATATGAATCAAATTTTGAACGATTTACAAAGGTTTCGGATATTTATATTGCTGGGCATTTTCATGGAAATGGTGCGCCAAACATTTTAACAAATGATATGCTCAAAGCCCCTAATTGCAAAATAAAAATTGTTGCCGATGTTTCTTGTGATGTTAATGGTCCAATTGCTTGTACAATAAAAGCATCAACAATTGCCGATCCTTTTTTTGGGTATTTGCCTAGTGAACATAAGGAAGTCTCCTATTCGCATCCTGGTTCTATAATGGTTATGTCTGTAGATAATTTACCATGCGAATTACCCAAGGATGCTAGTGAAGGTTTTGGAGAAATGTTCATGAAACATGTTATTCCAGCTTTTTTTAATGGAGACAAAGACGGAATATTACAGAGAGCAAAAATGACAGAAAAGGGAAAACTAACAGAACGATTCAAATATCTTCAAGAATATGTAGACAGCAAATAATTTAAAAATCTCGATTACTATCGAGATTTTTGTTTTATAATAAAAGCGTTATATTTGAAGATAAAATACATACTAATGTTGAGAAATTCTATAACAAAAATCATCATTATATTCAGTTTTTCAATTGTTTCTTCTGCTCAAGAGATGTTGCCTTTTGTTGAAAATTTTACTAAGTCAATGTACAATGGTGACAATCAAGTATGGGATGTAACCCAAGGGAATGACGATGCAATGTACTTTGCTAATAACCACTTTTTTCTTCGATATAATGGTGTGAAATGGGAAAAATATACCTTACCTAATCAAACTGTCATACGATCTGTTTTTTCTCATAAAGATAGAATTTATTGTGGCTCTTATAATGAATTTGGATTTTGGAAAAGAGAAAATGGTATTATGTTATATCATTCATTAACACAAAACAAGAACTTGTTTAGTGGTATTTCGAATAATGAAGAGATTTGGAAAATTTTTGAATTTGAAAATAAAATTTACTTTCAATCATTTAATGAATTATTTATTTTATCAGAAAACAAAATAAAAAAAATAAGAATACCATTTCAAATTTCATATTGTTTTCCTGTCCAAAACAAACTCTATGTTGCATCAGTCAATAAAGGTATCTTTTTATTAGAAAATAAAAAATTTATTAGAATTGATACACCTAAATTGGACAAAACAATAATACACTCAATTCAAGAAAACAATTCAAAAATATATATTTTTACAAAAAAAAGCGGGGTATATATATATGATAATCAAAAGCTTACAATATGGGATAATCCATTAAATAATTTGCTAAAAACCGAATTGATTATTGCTGCTAAGTTTATAGATAATGAAAGATTAGCAATAGGAACCTCTTTTAAAGGACTTTATGTAGTCAATTTAAAAACAAACACCTACTATAACATAAATAGAAACAATTCTTTGACAAACAATTCAATCTTGAATATTGGTTTTGATAAAGAAAATGATTTATGGCTTGGAATGGATAACGGTATTGCTCATATCGAAATAAATTCACCCTACTTAAACTTGACAGATAATACAGGTGTTTTAGGATCTGTTTATGCTATAGCAAGTATAGAAAACGGTTATTTATTGGGTTCAAATCACGGAGTTTTTAAGTACCAAAACAAGAAATTAGATTTTCTAGAAAACTCACAAGGTCAGGTATGGCAAATCAATAAAGTGGGAACAAAGTATTTGATAGGACATAACGATGGGACACTGATGTTTGAAAATAACCAGATAAAAAAAATCAACGACGTTACAGGTGGTTGGAGATTTCTTAAGAGTAGCTTTAATAATGACTATTTTCAAGCAAATTATGCGGGTATTATTGTATATGAAAATAATGATTTTTCAACATACAAAACATTGAAAAATTTAGCGAAGCCAATCAAGAGTTTAGCACAAAATAAACTTAATGAAATTTGGGCAGTTGATAACTATAAGAGCTTATATAAAATTACGTTTACCAAAAATTTCGAAACAAGTAATGTTGAAAATGTTACTAAGAATAGTGGTATAAAAAATGATTATGGTGTAAAACTTTTTAATTATAAAAATGAAGTCCTCTTCTTCATAAATAATGCATGGTATCAATATAATCAAATTGAGAATGCATTGGTAATTAATGAACTATTCAATCATCATTTTAGAGATATATCCGAGATAATACCGATTGATAACAATCGATTTGTAATTGTTAAAAAAGGATTATTGTACATAATAAAACAATCAAATGCTAATTTTGATTGGGAATTGATACCTGAGAAGTATTATAAAGGAAAAATTATTAATCAAGATACGAATGTACTCATCGAAGGAAATACAATATTATTCAATTTAGATGATGGATTTTTTTCATACCAGCTACATAAGAAAAAAAGCAAAGAGGCTAAAAAAATCAATATTGAAGGATTTTGTAATGGAGTTTTGCTTAAAAAAGAAGAGAATGTTTCAAACAATCAATCAGTCGAGTTAAACGTTGTGACGCCGTACTTTGGTTACAATAAACCCAATTTGTTTTATTCTATAAATAGCGAATCAGAAATCGTTCCAATTGAAGATGGAAAAATTGTCCTGAACAGTTTAAATAGCGGTCAAAAAGAAGTGAAAGTTTACTATCTAAACGGTTCAAATTACCAATGTATAGCAACTTATTATTTTAATGTTTCAAAGCCTTGGTATATTTCATTTTGGATGATTATGCTGTATATGTCACTAATTTTAGGATCATTTTTCATCTATTATAGATGGAATAAAATTAGATATTCTGAAAAAATTAAATTAAAAGAAGAAGAACTAAAGCATCAAAAAGAGATTCTTCAGTTAGAGTTAGATGCAGAGAATAAGTTGAAAATTCAAGAGTATGAGAAGCACATTCTAGAAATACAAGTACAAACAAAAGCTTCTGAAGTAGCAGGAAAATCGCTTTCAATAGCCAAACAAACCGAGATGATAGAAGGAATTCAGTTATTGCTTGAAAAAGAGAATGACATTAACAACCTGAAAAGCAATATTAGAAAGACAATCAAACTCAATTCAATCAATAAAAAAGAATGGGAAACATTTGAAAATAATCTATTCAAGAGCCATGAAGATTTTATAAATAGACTTGCAAATAAATATCCAAAACTATCTTCTAAGGATAAAAAACTTTGTATTTACCTAAAAATGAACCTTACTTCAAAAGAAATTGCTCCATTGATGGGAATTTCATACAGAGGAGTTGAACTTCATAGGTATAGATTAAGAAAAAAATTAGAAATTGACCAAGAATCCAATCTTTCGAGTTTTATGAATACAATATAAAATTTACATTTTTTTTATTGAATTCTTAAAATAGAATATAACTAATTAGCAACTCATAACTCATCATTACTACATCATGTTATTTTATAATGATAAGTTTTTATATTCTTTTTTAAAATTTAAAATATTTTAAATCAATTAATTACACTTTTTTATGATTAAAATGATGTAGTTGCGTTGTGTTTCATTCATCGCAACTACAACGATATAATTAGTATATTTGTTAGTGTTAAAAATACATTAAACAATATATGAAAAATTTAACTTTATTTCTGTTTTTCTTACTACTTTCTACTAAAGCATTCACACAAACAATAAAAGGGAAAGTTTCTGACGATAAAGGCTTGCCAATTCCTTCGGCGAATGTTGTCAACACAAATGGAGCAAGTAGTTCAACAACAGATTTTGATGGTAGTTTTATTGTCAATGCTAAGCCTGGCGATAAACTTAAAGTATCTATGATTGGATATAAAACTTCAACGGTTACTGCTTATCAAGACATTACAATTGTGCTTAAAGAAGAAGCAACAACTTTACAAGATGTTGTAGTTGTAGGGTATGGAACAAAGAAAATGGGAAGTATAACAGGGTCTATCAGTCAAATTAAAAGTGATGAATTATTGAAAACTCCAGCACAATCAGTGATACAATCAATACAAGGTAAGGCTGCAGGGGTTAATATTGTGACAAATGATGAACCTGGAGCTAATCCTTCAATACAAATAAGAGGTTTGGGTACTTTGTTATCAAATAGAAATCCATTGTATGTTATTGATGGGACAGAAGCAACAGGTTTGAATGGATTAAGCTCTAATGATATTGCCACAATTGACATCCTAAAAGATGCATCTTCGCTAGCAATTTATGGACAGAAGGGCTCAAGTGGTGTCATTTTAATAACAACCAAAAAAGGAAAAAAAGGAAATGTAAAAATTAATTTTGACACTAATTATGGTATCAAAAATATTTTGAAGAAAGTCAAAATGGCTGATTCTTACCAATTTTCATATTTTAATAATTTTGCTTCTGGTTCAAATAGTCTATACAGTTACAATCAACCCTATAACACTGATTGGTTAGATGAAATTACGAATACTGGTACTTTCATTAACAATAGTATTTCATTATCTGGAGCAAATGAAACAAATAATTATTATTTGGCTGCTTCAAATTATAAAGAGAATGGAATTTTATTAGGAACACAATTTGAAAGAACCAATATTACTATCAAGAATGAATTTAAAGTTCTTGACAATAAATTGAAAATTACTCAATTCACCAACCTTTCTAATGTTAAAAATATTCAAAAACCCTTAAGTGCTTTTACTAATGCTTACAAGCAATCACCAATTATGCCAGTTTATTATCCAAATGGTCAATATGCTTGGCCATTAAGAAATAATGGAGTTAATGATATGACAGGAATCAAGTATAATGATGTAGGTAATCCCGTAGCTCAACTTAATTACACCAATGATCAAAATAAAAACCTAGTATTATTTGGTTCAATAGCAGCGGAGTTAAAACTTTTGGATTATTTGAAATATACATCAAATTTTGGAGCAACTACTGATTGGTCTAAAGGTTATACATTTGTACCTAACAGAAGTTTGTGGTTGTTATCTAATCCTTCACTTACAGCTGAAGATTATGCTTCACAAGGAAATGATATAAACAATACTCTTTATAAAAGAAGAAAAGATACATTTATTTGGAACTGGGATAATTATTTAACTTTTAATAAAAATTGGAACAATAATTCATTAACCATAGTGGGAGGTCTATCTCGGTCTACTTCAAATAATTTTGAAGAATTAAATGGTGTAAGAAGTAATGTTCCCGAAGAATCGAATTATTGGACACTTAATTTGTCGACATATAATGATGAAATAAGCCCTATTACTACAATTTTCAACAAGCATTCTACCCCAAAAGTTTCTATTGCTTATTTTTCAAGATTAGAGTATGAATATAAAGATAGATATATAGTATCTGCATCTTTGAGAAGAGAAGGGATAAGTTCTTTTCAAAAAGAGGCAAGATGGGGCAGTTTTCCTTCATTTTCAATGGGTTGGGTGATTAGTAAAGAAAATTTTCTTTCTAATAGTAATCTGATAAATTTTCTAAAAGTAAGAGCTGGCTATGGAGAAGTCGGTAATGCTAATGGTCCTGCAAATAGTTTGGTTTTTTCTAACTCTAGTAATTATTCATTCGGAGATGATGAAACCATTTATACAGGTTCATATATAACTAATGCTGTTGATTCTTCTCTAACATGGGAAACTATGAAAGAAATTGATTTGGGTGTAGATTTTAGATTTGTTAACAATAAACTATCTGGGGCTTTTGATTATTATAATAGAAGAAATGATGATTTAATTTTGCCTGTTAAGCTACCAAATGCATTATCAGAAGGTGATGTTTATTTAAATACAGGGACAGTTACAAATAAAGGTATTGAATTATCATTGAGATGGGAGTCCAATCTAAACGAAAATATCAAATATTGGGTTGGAGGTAATTTCTCATTAAACAAAAATAAACTTGAAAAAGTTAGTAACCAATATTTTAAAAACCTTACAGGTAGTGGAGGTTTGCCTAACGGAGAATGGACTAAAAAAGTTGTTCAAGGTGATGCTTTAGGTAGTTTTTATGTATTTGAGACTATGGGATTCAATACAAATGGTGAATATGTTTTAAATGATATGGTTGATGGTGTTCCTGGACTTACCGATAATGATAGAGTTAATGCAGGTTCATACATACCAAAATATACTTATGGTTCTAATATTGGAATATCATATAAGAGAATTGAGCTTTCTGTAGATTTGTATGGTGTTGGAGGTAATAAGGTTTTTAATGGTAAAAAAGCGGTTAGATTTCAAGATATAAATGTGGAAGCAAGTCAATTGAATGATTTTTATACACCTTCTAATCCAAATGCGTCTAACCCTAGTCCAAACAATACTACTGTGAGGCCTTCTACCTATTTTATTGAGGACGGAAGCTATTTGAGAATTAATAATATTACAATTGCTTATACACTTCCAAAAGTATCTAATAAAATAGACAAAATAAGAGTTTATGTTAACGCAATTAATCCATTTATCTTTACTAAGTATAGTGGATTTTCTCCTGAGTTAGTTGGTAATGATGATTCAAATCCTTTAAAATTAGCAGGAATTGAATTAGATTCCTACCCAACTAACAAGACTTTCTCGATAGGTTTAAATATGTTATTTTAATTTTAAATTATATGAAAAATAGATTTTTAAAATACTTTTCAATATGCATTATCATTTCTCTTTTTTCATGTGAAAAAGATTTGGATGTTGCCAATGAGGAAAATGTAAGTGAAGAAGATTTTTTAAGTAATCCAAATAATGCACAACAGTTAGTTAATGGTGTTTATAATAAATTACTTGATTTTGAGATGTATTCATTTTCTTGGATTGGTATGACTTCAATCACTTCAGATGATGCAGATAAAGGATCAATACCTAGTGATACAGGCGCTGATAAAGATAAATTAGATGCTTTAAATTTTGACCCATCAGGTTTGTCATTCAATCAAGTTTATAGATCAAGATATGATGGAATACGTAGAGCCAACCAAGCTATTTTTTACCTAAGTTCATCTACTGTTAATGAATCTCTTAAGAAACGTCTTATTGCTGAGTGTAAATTTTTGAGAGCTTTGTGGTATTTTGACTTAGTAAGATGTTTTGGGGGTGTTCCACTAGTTACAAGTAATATAGATTTCAATAATATTGAATTAGTCAATCAAGTTGTCTTTACAAGAAAAACAAAAGTAGAAACGTACCAACAAATCGAAAAAGATTTAACAGAGGCCGCTTCAGATTTACCCTTAAAAAGTCAATATTCTTCATTTGATAATGGACGAGCTACAAAAGGTGCAGCCCAAGCACTACTGGCCAAAGTATATTTATATCAAGAAAAATGGCAACAGGCGTATGACAAAGCTACTGAAGTTACAAGCTCAGGACAGTATTCACTTATGACAAATTATGCAGATGTTTGGAAAGAAATTGGTGAAAACAAGCAAGAATCAATATTTGAGGTTCAAGCTACTTTTACGGAAGGAATTACAGACTACACCAAAGTACAAGGTCCAAGAGGAACACCCGATTATGGATGGGGATTTAATACACCAACATTGAAATTAGCTAATTCTTATGAATCAAATGACTCGAGAAAGAATTCTACAATAATTTTTGTTCCATCAACTTTATGGGATGGTTTACCCGCACCAACAACATGGAATAACTCAAGATATAATTATAAAGCCTATCAAAGTACTGTTGCTGAATCTGGTATAGGAATGAACGATGGTGATTCAGCTAAAAATCTTAGAATTTTGAAGTATAGTGATTTACTATTAATAAAGGCTGAAGCTGCATTTAAAATTGGTAACACATCAGATGCGCTTAATATTATTAACGAAATTAGACAAAGAGCTGGTTTGACAGATTTGACTTCTATTACAATAGATCAAATTTACAAAGAGAGACATCTAGAAATGGCTATGGAGCATGATCGTTGGTTTGATTTAATAAGAACTGGTAAAGCGCAATCAGAAATGGCTCTTGACGGTAAAAATTTCATTATTGGAAAACATGAATTGTTTCCAATACCACAAGAACAAATCACTTTAAGCGGTAATAGATTAACACAAAATATTGGATATTAACACTATTAATTAATTTTTTTTAAACATTTACATTATGAAAACAAACAAAATTTTTCTTTCAGCATTAGCGTTTACATTTGCTTTTGCAACATTAACAAGTTGTGGTGATGATGATGATACTACATCTACACTGCCACCAATTGGAGGTTATAATAATTCGGATGAAGTTAGTAGTTCAAACTTAGTTGCTAAATGGAGTTTTGAAAATAATATTACTGAATCAAAAAATAATATTACGGGAGTTCCAACTAGTGTTGGATATACTGCTGGTGCAAAAGGTCAGGCTTGGCAAGGCTCTAATACTGAAAATAGATATGCTGTTTTTTCTGGAGCAAATGCGATTGGTGCATTAAATAATTTTACATTTTCTTTTTGGATAAACACAGCTGGTAGTGTTGCTCCTGACGTTCCTGGTCAAGGTAAAGGAGCTCAAGGAATCTTTACTCTTGTTAAGCCAACAGAATTTTGGGGAGCAATGAATTTATTTCTTGAAAATCCTGATGCTTCAAAACCAAATAGATTTTTATTAAAACTATTAATTGAAAACAAAAGAACTGGAGTTGTTTGGCAAAGTCAATCACCTGTGTTAAATGTAGACAATAAACTTAATACATGGGTTCATGTTGCGTTTGCTTACGATGCAACTACAAGCAAGATAAGTGTTTATACTGATGGAGCTTTGGCGGCAAGTGTTTCTGGGCCTTACTCACCAGAAGCTGGTTATCCAGGCACTTATACTTTATTTGCTGATAATCCGGGAGATGCTGCTAATTCTAATGGAGCACCTTTATGGGGAGCTATTGACTTTGGAGGAACATTTAACCAAGTTGTTTTAGGTTCTCATCAATTTGAAACAAATACTTCTTTAACATCTGCTCACGGTCAAGAGGATTGGGCAACTTCATTTGTTGGTAAATTAGATGAATTTAGAATATATAAATCAGCATTAACTTTAGCCGAAGTTAATTCTATATACGAACTAGAAAAAGCAGGAAGATAATATTATCTTTTTATTATTTATTTATTTATTGAAAACCTCATAGATAGATTATGTCTATGGGGTTTTTTCAAAACAAATCTAAAAATATGAAATCTTTAATAGCCTTAATTTCCATAAATTTATTATTTTCATGCACTTCTTGTACAAATTCTGATAAAACGGCAACTCCTATTGTACCTGAACCACCTGTTGGAATAAATGATCCAGTAACACCAATTTCCGATGTTGAGGCTTTAGATTTAGTTCAAAAAGAGTGTATAAAGTATTTTTGGGACTACGCACATCCAGTTTCAAAATTAGCCAAAGAACGTTATCATACCGATGATCCTACCAATGATGCTAACATTGTTACTACCGGAGGTTCAGGTTTTGGTTTAATGACCATAATTGCAGGTGTAGAAAGAGGTTTTGTCAATAGGACAGAAGCAGTTTCTAGACTTTCAACGGCATTAAATTTTCTTGAAAACGCTGATAGATTTCATGGAGCTTGGCCACATTGGATGAATGGTACTAATGGAGATGTTATTCCATTTGGCACAAATGATAATGGTGGTGACTTAGTAGAAACCGCCTTTCTCTGCCAAGGATTAATAACCGTTCGTGAATACTTCAAAAATGGTAATAGCGAAGAACAAGCTCTAGCTAGCAAAGCAGACGATTTGTGGAAAGGAGTAGAATGGAATTGGTATACAAAAGGAGAAAATGTATTGTATTGGCATTGGTCTCCAGATAAAGGCTGGATAATGAATTTTAAATTAGAAGGATACAATGAGGCTTTAATTGTTTATGTTTTGGCAAAAGCTTCACCAACTCACCCAATAAGTGACAACAATCCTTACACACAAGGTTGGGCAAGAAACGGAAATATTGTCACATCAGGAACGAGTTTTGGAATACCAAAAATTTTCAATCATAATGGAACAGGTTCTGTTGGACCCATGTTTTGGGCACATTATTCCTTTTTAGGATTAGACCCAAGAGGATTAACAGATCAATATGCTAATTATTGGAATTTAGTACAAAATCATGCTAAAATTATGTTGCAATATTGTATAACGAATCCTTACACATACAAAGACTATTCAGATAAATGTTGGGGATTGACCGCTTCTTACACTAGGAATTCAGACGGTTCAACAGGTTATTCAGCACACCAACCCAATAATGATAAAGGAGTCATTTCTCCTACTGCAGCACTATCTAATTTCCCATACACACCTGTAGAAAGCATGAAATTTTTAAAATATCTTTATGCAGAACATAGAGCAAGATATGTTGGAGTTGCAGGGCCTTATGACGCTATTTCACCTCATTACACTTGGAAAACCCCAAGATATTTGGCCATTGACCAAGGAACAATTACACCAATGATAGAGAACTATCGATCAGGTTTATTATGGAATTTATTTATGCAAGCACCAGAAATTAGAACTGGACTTAACAGTTTAGGATTTTCTTCAACACAACACGGATTTTAGTTTTTAGTATGATGAATAAAAATGTTTTCTTTTTACTATTTTTTTTAAGTTGTATAACCATATACGCTCAAAAAAAGACAACCAAGTCAAATTTAATTGCACCAAAAGAGATATTCATCAAGGAGTTGATGTCTAAGATGACTTTGGAAGAAAAATTAGGACAATTAAATTTGCCTTCTTCTGGTGATATTACAACGGGTCAAGCCCAAAGTTCAGATATTGCAAAAAAAATAGAAGAAGGTAAAGTAGGAGGACTTTTTAATATCAAAACAGTAGCCAAGATAAGAGAAGTCCAAAAAATAGCAGTTGAAAAAAGCAGGCTTAAGATTCCATTAATTTTTGGAATGGATGTAATTCATGGCTATCAAACTACTTTTCCGATTCCTTTAGGAGTTTCATCCTCTTGGGATATGAATTTGATAAAGCAATCTGCAAGAATTGCAGCTATAGAGTCAAGTGCCGATGGTATTAATTGGACATTCTCACCAATGGTTGATATTTCTAGAGATCCACGTTGGGGAAGAATTTCCGAAGGCAGTGGTGAAGATCCTTTTCTAGGTAGTCAAATTGCAAAAGCAATGGTTGAAGGTTATCAGAATAATGATCTATCCAAAACAACCTCAATACTTTCATGTGTAAAACATTTTGCTTTATATGGAGCACCAGAAGCAGGAAGAGATTATAATACTGTAGACATGAGCCGTATCAAAATGTATAACGATTATTTTCCACCTTACAAAGCAGCAGTTGATGCAGGTGTAGGATCAGTTATGGCTTCTTTTAACGAAATTGACGGTATCCCAGCAACAGGAAACAAATGGTTACTCGATACGGTATTAAGAAAACAATGGAATTTTAAAGGATTCCTTGTTACAGATTATACAGGAATACCAGAAATGTCAGATCATGGTATGGGCGATTTACAAACAGTTTCTGCACTTGCCCTTAACGCAGGTGTTGATATGGATATGGTTGGAGAAGGTTTGTTAACAACATTAAAAAAATCTCTTACAGAAGGAAAAGTGACAATAGATGATATTGACAAGGCATGTAAACGCATTTTGGATGCCAAATATGATTTAGGTCTTTTTCATAATCCATTCAAAAACTGTGATGAAAACAGAGCAAAAAATGAAATTTTCACACAAGAGAATAGAAATTTTGCACGAAAACTAGCCGCTGAATCTATGGTTTTGCTCAAAAATGAGAAACAAGTTTTGCCATTAAAAAAAGAAGGAACTTTTGCTGTCGTAGGACCAATGGCCAATACAAGTGTTAATATGGCAGGAACATGGAGTGTTGCGACCAAACAAGATCAATCAATTTCATTTCTCAATGGATTTAAATCTGTTGTTGGAAAAAATGCCAAAGTTCTTTATGCGCAAGGTAGTAATTTAGACTACGACAGCGATTTTCAAGCAAAAGGAACCATGTTTGGCAAAGAAATCCCTCGTGACAATCGTCCAAAAGAGGAGATAATCAAAGAAGCAGTCGAAATCAGTAAAAAAGCAGATGTTATTATTGCAGTTATTGGTGAAAGCGCCGAAATGAGTGGAGAATGTAGTAGCAGAACCAATCTAGAAATTCCTCAAGCACAAAAAGATTTAATTTCAGAACTTGCCAAAGTAGGGAAACCAATCGTTTTAGTTTTATTTACAGGGAGACCATTAGTATTAGTTGACGAAAACGAAAAATTTTCAACGATTCTCAATGTTTGGTTTCCAGGAAGCGAAGCAGGTTTAGCAATTTCAGATGTGCTTTTTGGAGATATCAACCCATCAGGAAAACTAACAGCCACTTGGCCAAGAAATGTTGGTCAAATACCTATTTACTATAGCTATAAAAATACAGGTAGACCATTAGGAAACAGTGAAGGAAAATTCGAAAAATTCAAATCAAACTACATAGATGAACGTAATGAACCGCTATATCCATTTGGATACGGATTAAGCTATACAAAATTTGAATATTCGAATATCAACATCTCTTCAACCAAAATGACGGCTAAAGATAAAATTACAGTTTCAATAGATGTCAAAAACACAGGAAATCTAGACGGAAAAGAAGTAGTTCAATTATATATACGAGACCTTGTTGGATCAGTAACAAGACCCGTAAAAGAATTGAAAGGGTTTGAAAAAGTCGAAATAAAAAAAGGAGAAACCAAAACCATTTCATTTACAATTACAATAGAAGATTTAAAGTTTTATAATTCCGACTTAAATTTTGTAGCCGAACCAGGACACTTTGAAGTTTTTATCGGTACCGATTCTACTACTAAAAATAAATTAACATTTGAATTAGTTAATTAATTATTGTTAAGTTGTTGCAAAGACCTTGGATACCATCTTTCAAGGTTTTTGTTTTTTTATCAAATAATATTTTATAGTTATGGGCTATAACCTGCTATTCATTCCAAGAAATTATATGAGTTTCTTTTTTTCTAATGTTAAAAAAAGAGCTTCTTGGGTCGCTTTTTTTTACCAAGAAAAAATAGGCTCTTCATACAAATTGATATCCATTGCAAATGCTCTGCATTCAAAAACATTGCAATATGAAGTAATCAGGGCTAGTTTCGTGTTTACGATACTATTTTCATTTTCCACAACATTTTCTCAACAAAAGACGTATTGTAATCCCATCAATATAGACTACGGTTATACACCATTCAAATGGTTTTCAGAACAAGGAAAACACCGTGCCACTGCCGACCCCGTTATTGTAAACTTTCAAAAAAAATATTTCTTATTTTCCACCAATCAAGAAGGATATTGGTGGAGTGATAATATGCTCAATTGGAACTTTGTTTACCGAAAATTTCTTCTAGACAACAAGTACACGCATGATTTGAACGCCCCAGGTGTTTTTGCCATGAAAGACACCTTGTATGTTTATGGTTCCACACATGAAAAAGATTTTCCCATATGGAAAAGTACCAATCCAACAAAAGACGATTGGAAAATTGCAATCGACACGCTTAAAGTAGGAGCTTGGGATCCCGCTTTTTTATATGATGAGGAAAAGGATAAACTTTTTTTATATTGGGGATCAAGTAACGAATTTCCTTTGCTAGGTACCGAGCTAGACACCCATACACTACAATCCGATGGCTTCGTAAAACCATTAATTTCCCTTCATCCAGAAGATCACGGCTGGGAACGATTTGGAGAATATAACGACAATACTTTCTTACAACCTTTTATGGAAGGAGCATGGGTGACCAAATACAAAGACAACTATTATTTTCAATATGGTGCACCAGCTACCGAATTCTCAGGATATGCAGATGGTGTTTATGTAAGTAAAAATCCTTTAGACGGATTTGCCTATCAAAAACACAACCCATTTTCATATAAACCAGGCGGATTTGCCCGTGGAGCTGGTCATGGAGCAACATATCAAGATAATTATGGAAATTGGTGGCATACATCAACAATCATTTTGGGGCAAAAAAACAACTTCGAAAGACGTATTGGTATTTGGCCAGCAGGCTTTGATAAAGACGATGTTATGTATTGTAATACAGCATATGGAGATTATCCAACTCTATTACCCGAATTTTCAAAAGAGAAAGATTTTACAAAAGGATTGTTTGCTGGTTGGATGTTACTTAACTACAATAAACCCGTTCAAGTTTCATCTACACTTGGAGGAAACCAACCCAATTATGCTGTTGATGAAGATATGCGAACATATTGGTGTGCAAAATCAGGCGAAAAAGGAGAATGGTTCCAAACAGACTTAGGAGAAATAGCTACAGTCAATGCTATCCAAATAAATTATGCCGATCATGATGTTGAATTTATGGGAAAAACGTTAGGCAAATTTCATCAATACAAAATTTTGGCTTCAAATGACGGAAAAAAATGGACAACATTGGTAGATAAAAGTCAGAACAAAACCGATGTTCCTCACGATTATATCGAGTTGGAAAACCCCTATAAAGCCCGCTATTTAAGATTAGAAAACCTCAAAATGCCAACAGGTAAATTTGCCCTGAGTGGTTTTCGTGTCTTTGGTAAAGGAAGTGGCAAAGCACCACAAACAGTTGAAAAATTTATTGCCTTGAGAGCAGATACTTCTAAAAATGGAGAAAGAAGAAGTGCTTGGATTCGTTGGCAACATAATCCAGAGGCAGATGGTTATGTTATTTATTTTGGGAAATCTCCGGATAAATTATACGGAAGCATTATGGTATATGGCAAAAACGATTATTTTTTCACAGGCATGGATAAGTCAGACACATATTATTTTCAAATAGAAGCGTTCAATAACAATGGAATTAGTGAGCGAACTGACATAAGTACAGCAAAATAATTATGCCTTAAAAATTTAACGCAAACGATGTAATTTTATTGAATATTCCTCAAAAATGAAGTTATGAAATCGTTTTCGTTAATAACTTATTCCTGCTTTTTACTCAGTAAAATGATATAGATGTATATTTATGAAAAATTTTACATTGTTATTTTATCACATTCGTACTATTTAGTGTTTAAAATGTGATTTTAGTAACTTGAAGAATTTATAACCAAAATAAACAAACAAACTATGAATTCAGAACAAACCAAAACCAATTGGGCACAATTTATTCCATTAGTAACCGTATTCTTCTTTTGGGGATTTGTTGCGGCAAGTAATGATATTTTAATTCCCGTTTTCAAAAAAGCGTTCGATTTAACACAAGGACAAAGTCAGTTAGTTTCAGTTGCATTTTATGTTGCATATACTGTCGGTTCCATTATTTATATGATAATTTCCTATTTAACCAAAGGAGATTTAATCAACAGAATTGGATACAAAAATTCATTAGCTTTAGGATTGGTTATTTCAGCTTTAGGAACATTATTGTTTTATCCAGCTGCTAATACAGGTTCATTCCCATTAATGCTTTCAGGATTATTTATTGTTGCTTTAGGGTTTTCGTTGCAACAAACAGTGGCTAACCCATTGGCAATTGCACTTGGACCCATAACTACTGGTTCACAGCGTTTAACCTTAGCTGGAGGAATCAATAATTTAGGAACAACAATTGGACCTCTCATTGTAAGTTTTGCTATTTTTGGTGCAGCGTCTTCTGGAAATACCGATATGAGTATAGAAAGTGTAAAAGTTCCTTATTTAGTATTAGGAGCTGCTTTTTTGGCTGTAGCTATTCTATTAAAAATGTCTTCTTTGCCAGATAAACCAGCTGCTGTTGTTGAATCTGCAGAAGAGTCTGGTGCTTCAAGAAGTTCAGCTTTAAAATACCCACAATTGATTTTAGGAATGATAGCCATATTTGTTTATGTTGGTGTTGAAGTTTCTACAGCAAGTAATCTACCAGCATATATGGAAAAAAACTTAGGTTTCTTAACCAAAGATATTGCTCCATTTATCTCTTTATATTGGGCAAGTTTGATGATAGGTCGTTGGACTGGTGCAGTTGAGGCATTTACAGATAATATGAACTGGCAAAAAATTTTACGATTTGTTGCACCTTATTTAGCATTTGGTGTTTTCTTGGCTGTAAATAAATTTATGGAACATGATTTAACGCCATTTTATGTTTATGGTTTAATAATTCTTGTGTTAATCTTGGCTGATATTGCTAGTAAAGGAAATCCTGCTAGAATGTTATTAATTTTTGCTACACTTGGAATTTTAGCTTTAATAATTGGAATGACAACCGACGGGATGGTTAGTGTATATGCAATTACAAGTGTTGGTTTATTCTGTAGTACATTATGGCCATGTATTTTTACTCTAGCGGTTAGCGGATTAGGCAAACATACCAGTCAAGGAAGTAGTTTCTTAATCATGATGATTATGGGCGGAGGAATTGTAAGTTGGTTGCAAGGAACTGTTGCCGATTCAATTGGTATTCATGCAAGCTATATAGTTGGTGTTCTTTGTTTTGCGTATCTAGCTTTCTATGGTTGGAAAGTAAGCGGAATTTTAAAAGAACAAGGTATTAATTTTGACAAAAAAATAAGTGGTGGACACTAGCAATTAGTTTTTCAGTAATCACTGTTTAAATTTAAAACTCCGAAAGAATAAAAGTTCCTTCGGAGTTTTTTTATTTCCAAAATTCACTCAATTGAATTGATTTATTGGTATGCTTATCATTAAATAAAAACTGTAACCATTCGTGAATCCAAACTCTTTTACCTATTCGAGTGTACCAACTCATTGCTTTTCTAATTTTTTTATCTCTGTGAAAAAATAATCTTTTTAGTGCTTTTGGTCGAGTTTGCATGATTACCTCAATTAATTTTACATACAAGATTATTTGCCAAGGTTTTAATTTGGTTTCTAAAATTTGATGTTTATAATCCCATTTTCTTTGGTCTAATTGGATGATTTTCTTGTCTTTTACTTCAGCAAAATAAGGTGTCCATCTGTGTGGCGTAACATAAAGAAGCTGAATTTGATCTGGATCATAATCTAACAATTGTTTTAATGAATTAATAAAATCCCTAGTGGTTTCTTCTCCAAATCCAACAACATAAGTCGCCATCGAAATAATATCATGCCTTCTTAAAACTTGAATAGCTTCTTTATCCATAGTAGTTGAACCAGCTTTTTTGATTCTTTCCAAAACCGTTTCGTCGTAGTTTTCAATTCCTAATAAAAACCGTTCAAATCCTGCTTTCTTATACAAATGCATAATATCTGCATCTCTAACAATATTATCAGCTCTAAGTGAACCGACTAAAGTTAAATTCAAATCTTTTTCAATCAGTGCTTCTAAAAATTCTTGCCATGCTTTTTTATAGGTAGCTGGATTTTCATCGGCAAAGTTGATTACTTCAACACCATATTTTTTATGCAACATTTCAATTTCATCAGCTAATTTTTTGGGGTTTCTATGACGCCATTTTTTCCAAAATAAACTTTGACCGCAATAACTACATGGATAGGGGCAACCTCTAGAAAATTGAATTACAACTGCTTTCCGTTGTCCCCAATAGGTATAATTATAACCTTCCATTAGTTCCCAACCAATTCGAAATTCATCCAAATTTTTGATGATACTTTCTGGTGGCGTTTTTAGTATTTCTTTATTATTTCTAAAAACAATTCCTTTAATATCTTTTAAATCTTTTTTAGTTGAAAGCGCATTTACCAAATTTACAATTATTTTTTCGCCTTCACCACAAACAATATAATCAATCAACGAATTTTCTTCCAAAATTTCTTTCCAATGATAAGTTGGAAAAACACCACCAATTATGATTTTGACATGACTTACATTTTCCTTTATCAAAATCGATAATTCGTTTATAATTGGTTGTGCCGAAGTTGAACCAGAATGCCCCATCAAAACCAAGTCGGGATTAAATAAAACTACTTCTGATACAATTTTGGAATGTTTCATGAAGCTGTAATCAGCATCCAGTAATTTGACTTCGTGACCTTCATCTAGCAAAGGACCACCAATTGAAAGCAGGCCAAGTGGTGGTAAATGATCATTTGGCATTCTGCTTCCAATAGATAGGTGCGGTGGATTTATAAGTAGTATTTTCATTTGTGATTATCTCCACTCAATTTTTCTAGAAAAATACATTACGGCTGCTAAAATGGCAAATAAACCGATACTACCCACTAATAACGCATAATCTTCGAGTTGTATGATTACGAAAATAAAAGTGTAAAGCACCGAAAGCGAAACTCCAATAAAAGCTGGAAATTTTCTGTTTTTTAGGATAGAAACCGAATAAAGTGTTATCAAACCCACAACGGAAACTCCAGCAATGACATAGGCTATACTAAAACTACTGTGTTCGGTTATCGAAATTAATAATGTGTAAAACATCACCAAAGCAATACCAATCATGGTATATTGAAAGATGTGAATGTTGATTTTGCTAACCGATTGTATCAAGAAAAAGATTAAAAATGTTAAACCAATTACAAGAAAACCGTATTTGGAAGCGCGTTCATTTTGTTGGTATTGATCGACGGTTTCAAGCAATTTTACGCCAAAAGCATATTCATTCAAATCGGGAACTTTTGTATGGTACTGTTGTGAAAAAGAACGATTAATGTCCAAAATTTTCCAATCGGCATGAAACCCCATTTTACTTATTTTTTTGGTCGAATTATTGGCTGCAAAACTTCCATTAAAGCTTGGAGATTGCCAGTCAGAATCGATGCTAACAGTAGTAGTTTTTCCAATTGGTATGAACTGAATACTGTCACTTCCGTTATAACTCATGGTAAAATTAAAATTAATGTTATCATTGTTAGCCAATGCTTTATAATCAAAACTATTGGTTTCTAGAATGCCGTAATATGTATCTTCGGCAGGTTTAGATTCGAAAGCCTCTTTGTGATTGTTTAATTTTATTTTCAAATCACTTTTGATGCTTTTCAGATTGGTGGTTTTGACAATTATAGATGCTTTTTCCCAAAGAACATCAGCTTCTTTTATTTCGAGTTTTTCAAAATTGGGTTTGGCAAAATTACCTTCAAATTTCATATTGGCTGTAAAAACAACGTTGTTATAAATACCTCTTTTTAGCGAAGTATTTTTCTTTACATCAGATGTATTATGTAGCTTTTCAGGAAAAAAATAGGCATATTCTATACTTGTATAACGTTGAATACTAGTCTTTTTAGTTTTCTCATCTTCAACTGTAGTTTCTGTTACAGATTTGTAAGGAATTCTTAAAATTGGACCATAAAAGGTGATTTCCTTTCCCCAAAGTTCCGATACTTCGGACACGACTTCTTTTTTGCGGAGATTTCGTTCCCGTATCAAATCTTGAACAAAGAAAAGTGGAATTAGTAAGACCAAAGTTAGCAAGCCAACCATAATCATTTTGGCAGTTGTGGATTGAAAAAAATTTTTGTTAGTTTCGATTTCTGAATTTTGCATAATATATTGATTTTAAAGTTGATATTAATTTTTAAGTAAGTGATTCTCCTTTTACAACCAAGAAAAAGTAAAGTGCAGCAATTGGAATATTAGCGAGGAGAATTAAGATTTGAATTACCGTATGTTCACGATTTTCAAAATCAGTGATGAGTGTGTAAATTAAGTTTAGAAAGATTATGCTATTGAAGAGTGTTGCAGCAATAACAAATAATAATCCAATAATTAATATGTCCTCTTCTTCAGGTGCAATTAAATGAAGTAAGAAAATACTTGTTCCAATACCGAATGAATAAACAGCGATTTTGGTTGAAAAACTTAAATAATTGAAGTGATTGATTGTTTCCATTTTATTTGATATTTAATGTTTGCTTTAAAACTGAAATGGGTTGCAATAGCAATTTTTGATAGTCTAAATCATAGAGTCGATGTGCTTTTTTTCCTTTTTGATAACATTCATAAAAGCGTTTGTAGTGAGTAGGATAGAAGGTTGTCCCTGAAAGAATTACGAGAACCAAATACAAACTTTTTTTGCCATTTCCTAATAAGAAATATTGCATAGCGATTTCTTCTGAAACAGTTGTTCCTATGTTTGTTAATACATGAAAAACATCATGATCTTCCAATTTGGGTTGCATCTGAAAATTGTTTTTTAGAATAAAATTCCCGTAATGATAACCCAGTGATTGCTCATTATATCTAATTAATTCGTCGGGTTTAACATTCCACGGTATAGATTTCTTGAAATATTTTTGATAAGGTTTTTTAGTCATTTCGTAAAAGGTTTCAAACAGTTTATCTTTCATTTTTGTATGTAAAAGTACTTTGAATTTCAAAGTTTGTTGATAAAAAAATAGTGCTAACTTTTTGATATTAATTTTTCAAGTGCGTCGATATGAGCTGTGAAAGCTTTTTTTCCTTCATGAGTGGCAATATATCTTGTGTTAGGTTTTTTGCCAATAAATTGTTTTTCAATTTGAATATAATTCTCAGCTTCTAATGCTTTTGTATGCGATGCCAAATTTCCATCGGTAACACCAAGTAACTCTTTAAGCATATTAAAATCAGCACTTTCATTAACCATTAATACAGACATAATCCCGAGACGTATTCGGTGATCAAAGGCTTTGTTTATATTTTGTATAATGGTTTTCATATTTTACAAGTTTGCTTTTTGCATTTTAAAATCAGCATTCTCATGAATTAATTTCTGTCATATTTATAATGCATAATACTTCCATATAGAATATGACAAAGACCAAAACCAATTGCCCAAAAGTATAAGCCGTAACCTGAAAATTCGGTCGCTACCAATCCTAAAACTACTTGCGTTAATCCAAGATAGCGAACATCGCGAAGTGTATATTTACTTGCATTTACACAAGCTAAACCATAAAATATTAGCATCACAGGCGCAATCAAACCATAAGAGCCATTTCGCAATAATAAAAACGAAAATAATCCACCAGTAACTAACGGAATGCAAAAATTAACAACCAACCGTTTAGAAGTTGGATTCCAAACTTTTTCATTCATTTTTTTTGCTTTCCTTACCGTAAATATATAAGCTGTTGCAATTGATAAAATCAAAACAATTGCCGCCGTTATAATTAAGTGCTTAAAAGTGGAACTTTCTAAAGTTACATATTGTGAAGTATTGTTTTCAATTAATTGATTAGCTACAAAAGCACCAATTAAGGCATAAACACCTGCAATAATTCCAGAAAAACCACTCAATGAAATAAATTGAGAGGATTGTGCCATCATCGATTTAATGTCCTGAATATCTTTTAAATAATCTTTCGTTTCCATTTTTAAAAGTTCTTTGAATTGCAAAGTTAAAAAAACATTTTTGTTCAACCTACTGTTTTTTAATTTATTTTTGAAAAAAATATTAAATGAAAAAAGTTTTAGGAATTTTAATGTTGATTTTTGGTGCAATTATAAGTTTGTCCATATTGGAAAGTATAAAAAGTAGTTTTTTTATAAATCAAAAAGGAAATGTGACTTTAGATTACATTGGAGGGTTTATTGCAGGGAAAATATTTTTAATGGTAATTGCTTACTTTTTTATTAGTAGAGGAATTAAGAGTTTGAATCAAAATAATAATAGTAGCAAGAATATTAATAAAGAAATTGACTCAATAGGTAAAGATTTATGAATAAATTAATTTTAATTTCATTTTTATATTCTTCGATTGTTTTCTCCCAAACCGATGAAGAAATGCTAAAGCAAATTCATAAAGTGGCTCTAACAGAAAGCAATTGTTATTCATGGCTAGATGATTTGTCTAATGTAATTGGATCAAGATTATCGGGTTCGGAAGGTGCAGATAAAGCGGTGATTTACACCAAACAGCAAATGGAAAAATTGGGTTTGGATAAAGTTTATCTTCAAGAAGTAATGGTGCCCAAGTGGGTTAGAGGCGAAAAAGAGATAGCCTATTTAAAAATAGGTAAGGAAAATGTTTCATTCCCAATTTGCGCATTAGGATTGTCGGTTGCAACTCCCAAAAAAGGGATTACAGCCAATGTTATTGAAGTAAAATCGCTTGAAGAATTAACTTCACTCGGTACTGAAAAAGTAAAAGGCAAAATCATTTTTTTCAATCGACCGATGAATCCTGAATTTATCGAAACGTTTCATGCTTATGGAAGTTGTGTAGACCAACGTTCGTCTGGTGCAAGAGAAGCTGGAAAATTAGGAGCAGTAGGTGTAATTGTGCGTTCAATGAATTTACTATTAGATGACTTGCCCCATACCGGAATGACTAATTATGGTGATGTTCCAATCGAAAATAGAATTCCTGCTGCTGCTATTTCGACCAACGGTGCAGAAAAATTGAGTCAATTATTAAAGTCAAATCCAAATGCGCAACTATTTTTTAAGCAATCTTGTGAAACACATGACGATGTGCTTTCTTATAATGTTATTGGTGAAATTACGGGTACTTTGAATCCCGATAAAATTTTGGTTGTTGGCGGTCATCTCGATTCCTGGGATTTAGGCGATGGCTCTCACGATGATGGTGCAGGTTGTGTACAAAGTATGGAAGTTTTGGAAATCTTCAAAAAAATGAATTATAAACCTCAAAACACCATTAGGGCAGTGCTTTTTATGAATGAAGAAAATGGAGTACGTGGCGGTAATAAATATGAAGAGATTTCAAATAAAAATCATGAAAATCATATTTTTGCCCTCGAAAGTGATTCTGGAGGATTTTCCCCAAGAGGCTTTTCTATTGATGCAAATGAAGAAAATTTTAGCAAAATTAGCAGTTGGAAAGACTTGTTCGAACCCTATTTAATTCATCTTTTTAGAAAAGGTCATTCGGGTGTAGATATTGGACCATTAAAGTCTAAAAAAATAGTAAAAGCTGGATTAACACCCGACTCGCAACGTTATTTTGATTACCATCATGCAGCAAACGATACTTTTGATGCAGTGAACAAAAGAGAATTAGAATTAGGTGCAGCTGCAATGACATCACTAATGTATTTAATCGATAAATACGGAATTGACTAATGAAGCCTTCAGACGAATACATTTTTAATCAACCTGAACTATATCGTTCAATGTTGCTACATGTTATTGCTGTTATAGAATCGAAAACGTCAAACGCAACGCTCGAATATAAATATGGAATTCCTTATTTTTATCTGAATAAAAAACCTTTTTGCTATTTGGCACCCAATCATAAAAAAGGCTACCTTGATGTTGGTTTTACAAAAGGGTTTCAGTTAAAGAAGCATCAAGAATATCTTGTTTCTAAAGATAGAAATACTGTTAAATCACTTAGGTATTTTTCTTTAGAAGAAATAAATAATGAAATTCTACTTGATGTAATCGATGAAGCTATTAGTTTGTATTAAATTACAAACTTAAATCTTAAAGATTCCACCAAACGCAATTACAGTTTGCATATAATGAAAATCCTGTTTAGCCTTATCGGTATCTTCTTGATAAGTTGTTTGTATATCATCCATGTTGATATAGCCTCCTTTTAATTCTGTTTGTAGAAAGAAATGTTTGAAGAAAGTAAAGTTCAAACCAACTTTTGCGTTCATGCCATAACCTGCTACATGAAAATCATCATGGCGTTGCATCCCTAATAGTTTAGCATTTGTCTTAGGATATAATAATCCAGCACCCATTCCTTCGGTTAAATTTATTTGAAACTTATCGGTATTTGCAATTCCAAATAATTTTGATATATCATCAACTCTACAAAACTCAGAGTTTATATAGTTTAAACCGTCGGTGTGTTCAAAAGTTAAAAATGCTTCAGTAAGTAACAATTGATCATTAGGAAGTGTTTCTCCATAAAGATTTGCCCCTTCATTTGCATAATCTCCAGTATAATTAACCACTTGATTTTGAGTCATAACATATTTCATGTGGTCCAATCCAAGCGAAATATTATAATGGTCGTTTATATAATAACCCATTCTAAAATTGGTTTGCGGTATGGTCATATTACCTGGATTTATATAATCAGCATGCCAACCTTTTGGTTTATCGTGTGCTTTAACATTTTCCAATGTAAAATTATAATCTTTTCCAGTAAAAGTAATATCAGATTTGGTGTAATGCTCTCTGTTTCCGCCCCAAAAAACATAAAATTTTCCTTTGTTATGGGCAGTGTATTTTTCCGACGAAACTTCTTGGGCATTGATAAAAGTTGTAAAAACAACAAGGCAAGTAATAATAATTTTTTTCATTTTTTAGGAGCTATTCCTGCACCCGAGTTTGAAAAAAGAGGCAAAGTAAATCCGGTTAATTTTTATTTTTTAAAGAAAAAGTAAAGGATTTTCACTCTTATCTGGGTTAGGACATTGTATTAATTAATTATATTCAGTTT
>CAZLEU010000033.1:0-25490 GCA_964558625.1 uncultured Flavobacterium sp. | reverse complement strand
GAAATTGCAATTGCAGCTTGTGATTTAGCCGAAGTTCTCGGAATGGCAATTGGTTTGAATTTATTGTTTGATATTTCGTTAATTCAAGGTGTGATGATTACGGTTTTAGACACTTTCCTATTGCTGTTTTTAATCAATAAAGGAATGCGAAAAATGGAAGCTTTTATCATAGCTTTGGTAGCAATAATTGGGTTTTCGTTTATATTTGAAATGATTTTTGCACAACCCGAAATAGCAAAAATTGCAGCTGGATTAATTCCAAGTTTGCCTAGTCAAGCTGCATTATACATAGCAATTGGAATTATTGGTGCAACAGTTATGCCACATAATTTATACTTGCATTCATCATTGGTTCAAACAAGAAAATTTGATAGAAGTAAAGCAGGAATTAAACAAGCATTGAAATATAACTTTATAGATTCGACAATTGCTTTGAACTTGGCTTTTTTTGTAAATGCTGCGATTTTAATTTTGGCAGCAGCCACATTTTATAAAAATGGAATGTTCGAAGTTGCCGAAATTCAAGACGCACATCAATTTTTAGCACCATTATTAGGTACAAAATGGGCCCCAATTTTATTTGCAATCGCCTTGATTGCGGCTGGACAAAGTTCAACTATTACAGGAACATTGGCTGGACAAATTGTTATGGAAGGCTATTTGAATTTAAGAATTCAACCTTGGGTAAGACGAATTATTACACGTTTAATTGCTATTGTACCAGCGGTGATTGTAATTTTGGTATATGGCGAAAGTGTTACTGGAAAAATGTTGATTTTTAGCCAAGTGGTTTTGAGTTTGCAACTTGGTTTTGCTATAATTCCATTGATACATTTTGTTAGTGATAAGTCAAAAATGAAAGGTTTTGCTATTAGTAAAAAAACTCAAATTGCTTCTTGGATTGTGGCTTTAATCATTGTTTCATTGAATGCCAAATTGGTTTTTGATGAAATAAATGGTTGGTTGGAGACTTCAGAAAATCCTATAATTCTTTGGTTAACAGTTGTTCCATTAGCAATTGGTTTTTTAATTTTGTTACTCTACATTGTATTCATGCCTTTTATTTCTAAATATAAAAATTATGTTGAAAATCATTCGCCACATCATATTGAATTAAAATTGGAAACAAACAAAAGTTATACTAAAAAACACATTGCTATTTCAGTAGATTTTTCTTCAGCAGATGAAAAAGCGATTCAACATGCTATCGATTTGGGAGGAAAAGAAGCTCATTATACCATAATTCATGTAGTTGAAACGGTTGGTGCTCTGATTTATGGAAATAAAGTTAGCGATCATGAAACATCAATTGATGAAGCTTTACTAAATAATTATTTTGAATTGTTATCATTAAAAGGATATTCGGTTAAAACAAAATTAGGATTTGGAAAACCTGGAAAAATAATTTCTAAAATAATAAATGAAGGCAACTTCGATTTGCTAATTATGGGAACACACGGTCATACGGGCATGAAAGATTTACTTTTTGGTACAACTGTTGATAATGTTCGTCATAAAATAACAATTCCTTTGTTTATTGTAAAAAATTAAAAGATGAAAAAACTAATCTTATTTTCAATTTTGTTTGTGAGTTTTTCATTGTTTTCACAAAATTCTGAAAAAATTACTGCCAAAAAATGTATTCCAAAAAAAGGATTGTATCTCAAATTGAAAAGTGTTTTTAATGACTCAAGATGTCCGCAAGGTGTTGATTGTATATGGGCTGGAGAAGTTTCGGCAATAGTTGAAGTCTACAAAGACAAAAAACGTGTAGAAGAAAAGACACTAACCTTTAATTCTAAAAATCGAGAAGATAATAACAAATGGTTTGAAAATTATTTTTCCAAAAAGATAAAAATGGTTACGGTTATGCCAGTTAGAAAAGAAGGCGAACAGATTAAGCCTAAAAAGTATTTTATTAATGTTGTTTTTAGTGACTAATTACAACCACAATCATCATTACCACAATTTTTCTTAGATTTTTTTTTACCAAAAAACGTATAGTAAAGAAAAACCAAAGCGATTGTTAAAGCTAGGTATGTTAGAATTTGTTGTATCATTTTATTTCAAAAACTGATAAGCTAAAAGTGCAGTTAAATAAGCAAAACCACTCATAAAAACCAACTGAATTAATGGCCATTTCCATGAGTTGGTTTCTTTTTTCACAATAGCCAATGTACTGACACATTGCATAGCAAAAGCATAAAAAAGCAATAATGAAATTCCAGTTGGAAAGTTAAAAATCTTCGAACCATCGGGATGAACTTCGGCTGCCATTCTGTTTTTTATAGTGTCTTCTTCATCGCTGTGACTACCAACACTGTATATAGTTGCCAGAGTTCCAACAAAAACTTCTCGTGCTGCAAACGAGCTCACAACAGCAATTCCTATTTTCCAATCGTATCCTAAAGGTTTTATCACAGGCTCAATCGATTTTCCTATGATTCCTATAAAAGAGTTTTCTAGCTTATATGCACTTACCTTATCGTCAAAATATTTTTGGCTGTACACATTTTTTTTCGTGTCAAGTTGTTGTTTTACAATTTGTTCAGCATTATTAAAATTTTCACCCAATCCATGTGAACCCAAAAACCAAAGCACAATTGACAATGCCAAAATAATTTTTCCCGCTCCAAAAACAAAAGCCCTTGTTTTTTCTAAAACATTTATAAAAACATTTTTAAACATAGGAATCTTATAACTTGGCATTTCGACCACAAAGTAAGATTTCGATTTTATATTCAGAATTTTATTCAAAATATAAGCTGAAAAAATAGCAACGCCAAAACCCAAAAGATACAAAGTCATCAAGGTCAAACCTTGCAAACTCATAAAGCCAAATAATTTTTCATCAGGAATTATTAATGCTATCAAAATGGCATATACAGGTAATCTTGCCGAGCAAGTTATAAACGGTGTAACCAAAATCGTGATTAGTCGTTCCTTCCAATTTTCTATGTTTCGTGCCCCCATAATGGCAGGGATGGCACAAGCCGTTCCCGAAATTAGTGGTACAACACTCTTTCCAGAAAGTCCAAAACGACGCATAATTTTATCCATCAAGAAAACCACACGACTCATATAACCACTTTCTTCCAAAACAGAAATAAAAAGAAAAAGAAACGCAATTTGTGGAATAAAAATCAAGATGCCACCTATTCCAGGTATAATTCCTTCACTAATCAAGTTAGTAAATTCGCCAGCAGGGAGGCTATTTTTCACATATGAAGCTAAGTTGGCAAATGTGCTATCAATAAAATCCATTGGGTACTTTGACCATTCAAAGATAGATTGAAAAATGCCAAACAGAATCACAAAAAAAATCAAGTAGCCAAAGACTTTATGAGTCAAAACTCTATCCAATTTTGCTCTAACATCGGATGCTTTTGACCGGTCAATTTTTTGACCAATTTTTAGCGTATCATTTATAAATTGATATCGCTTTATAGTTTCTTTTTGTTGTAATCTTTTTAAATCTGCATGTGATTTGGTAAAAGAACTTTTTAATTCCTTTCGCTCTAAGTTCAAAAAATTCACATCTTGTGTAATAACCAACCAAAGCTTGTAAAGCAATTGATTGGGAAATGCTTTTCGTAATTTATCAAAATACTCAACATCAATAATAGAAGCATTCAAACACGGTTCGGTCGAAAGATTTGTATAATTTAAAATCAGATTTTTAATCTTTTCAATTCCAATATTTTTTCTCGAACTTACCAAGGCTATAGATGTCTTTAACTCCCTCTCCAAAAAAGGAATGTCGAGTTCAATTCCTTTCAATTGCATTCGGTCGCTCATATTGATAACCAAAAGTGTTGGCAATTCTAAATCTTTTATTTGAGTAAAAAGCAGCAAATTTCGTTTCAAATTTTCTACTTCGGTAACAACCACAACAACATCAGGAAAGTTTTCGTCTTTTCTGTTCATTAGTAGCTCTATTACCACATTCTCATCAATCGAACTTGCATTTAAGCTGTAGGTTCCGGGTAAATCAATAATAGTTGCTTTTACATCTTCCGATAGTTTACAAACACCTATTTTCTTTTCGACAGTAATACCAGGATAATTCCCAACCTGTTGATGCAAACCTGTAAGTTGGTTAAAAACAGAGGTTTTTCCTGTATTAGGATTACCAATTAATGCTACTTTTATTTCTTTTTGTGCCATCAATTTTGAGTTTCAATGACCACATTTATCTCTTTAGCCATTTCCAATCTAATAGCCACATGAGAGTCATTTACATTAAAATAGAGTGGACAACCCAAAGGCGCAACTTGAATCAACTCTACAGAATTGCCTGGTAAACAACCCATTTCTAGTAACTTCATGGGAATTTCATCAATATTAAAATCGATAATCGTTCCTTTTTGACCAATTTTTAATTGAGCAATTGTAGTTTGCAAGGCTTTATTTAGATTGAATTAAAATACAAAAGTAACTATTTACAAAGAAATCTACATGATAATTATCATTTTTTAAGATTTGAAGCGAATGGTTTGGTCATTATTGAATATTCATTAACCCGCTTTCCGTTGCAATCTTTTATTAAAAAAGAAAAGGATTGGTAGTGTATAAAATGTGTTGTTATCAAAAAAACAATGTTTAACTAACTGACTTTTAGTGTTATTTCAAAATGTTGATTTAAAATTAAGGCGATCAACTTAGTCGTCTTTTTTATTTTTACACTCTTAAATTGTTTAAAATAAAAGAAAAAAAGACTTCATGTATCAAACGTGTTGGTGGTAAAAGAGTACCAACATCCATACAAAGGATGATTTTATTTCGTATGGTTAAACACATTCTTTTTAGTGCGAAAAATGGTACTTATTGGAGTTGCAACAATTTTCACAGAAGTTTTATAAATACTAAGCTTAGTCATTGCTAGAAACGCCTGATATCAGAAAGTTAATTATTTTTCATCCACATATTTCATGGCTTCTTTTGCAAATTTTATCCACTTGTCTGCATAGTCAGCAGAAACCTGAACCCATTCTTTCATAGGTCTTTTTTTTCCTGATGGGTCAAATAATTGTGAGCCGTCTAAGCTTAAAGCGTCACTATGTGTGTCACCTGTCAATTTAAAAACCATTTCGTTTTGAAAAAAACAAATAAATGCTTTGCCATTAGTTTTAAAACAAGGTTTACCGAACATCTGACTTTGTTCAGTGTTTTTTAGATTTTGTCCAATTGATAGGTATAATTCTAATTCTTTTGTCATACTCCAAATTGATTTATGTGGTTGTCAAGGTGCTTGTGAAAACATATTGTTCTATATGTTATCTGTCAAGTTGCTTTATGAATTCGTTCCTTTGTCATTAAAGTGATTTTTGCCAAATTCGTGTATCTTTTTGATAAAGCTAATTTAACTATTTTTTCGGATTCAAAGTATTTGTTGTCAGGTATAAAAATTTTGACGTTATTCAACTGTCCCATTTATAAGGTTTGTCGCTAAACAATTTTTTTTACAAACATTTTAAGCATCCACTTTTTTCTAGGAATTCCAAAGTTGAAAAAGCTGAAAAAAATTATTTGTAACAATTATATTTTCCTTTCTTTTTTAAATGTTATTAATCTTAGAGATTTTATAAAGAGTTTAGTTAACATTTTTTAATTTGTTGACTAAATGTTTCCTGAAAACCTTAATTAAACGAATAAAATAAAAGCAAAGATAAATCCAATCGGGGGGCTAGATAGCCACTCATAAACCTTTTAAAAACTATTTTTCTTCATTACAAAGAAAGTTGATGTCTTCTAAAAGTTGGTTTACGTTTTTAACTTTTGGATCATTGGTAGGTTGGTCAAGATTCGTTCCGTCATAAAATCCACGTACCCTTCTTTTGGAGTCAATTAAAACAAAATTTTCTGTATGAACCATATCATATAATGCCGAAGGATTTCCAGTTTTTACAGCTAAATAAGACTTTCTAGCTATATAATAAATATCTTTTTTATTCCCAGTAACCAAGTTCCATTTCCCATCAATAACCCCTTTTTCAATAGCATATTTTTTCAAAACAGGAACACTATCAATATCAGGAGTTACACTATGCGATAATAACATAACCTTTGGATTATTTTTAATTTTATTTTGCAACCAAACCATATTTTTGGTCATTCTTGGACAAATAGTGGGACAAGTTGTAAAGAAAAAATCGGCAACATAAATTTTCCCTTCATAGTCTTTTTGAGTAATCGTTTTTCCATTTTGATTGGTAAAACTAAAATCGGGAATGGTGTGATTTGCAGCAATATGTTGCACAGTCGAATCGACCATTTCAGGATTTACATCACTTGGTGTATAAATAGGTAAAACCTTTTTTGGACTCAAAGCACTATAAAAAAGAGAAATTGTAATAACCGAAAACAAAACAAAAAAGAGAATGAACAATTTATATTTTTTTAGAACCGTTACCATATAGTTTATTATTTTTTACAAAGGTAAAGAATAGGCACACAATTATAGTGTAACAAAAGTTAAATAGGATTGACTTATAATAAATTTAATTAAATTTGGAAAAATTTAAACAAAATGAAAAAAACACTACTTTTTGCAGTATTAATTATCAATTTTTTAGGGTTTGGTCAATTTGTACCTTCCGCTCCTTGGGTGAAAGACATAAAAAAAGACAACAACAGAGAAATCGCTATTGATGAATTGACAAGAGTGTTCAATAACTACTGGACAAATCATGATAAAAATAAAAAAGGAAGCGGATACAAACCATTTATGCGATGGGAAAATCACTGGAGAAATAAAACAAATTCGCAAGGATATTTGATTACTCCACAAGAAATGTGGGAAGCATTTAATCTTAAAAAAGAAAGTAAAAAAAACACATCTGCTTCTGTACCGACAAGTATTTGGGAACCAGTTGGACCGTTAAATCATATTAATACAGGGTCATGGTCAAGTGGTCAAGGAAGAGTAAATGTTGTATATGTTGACCCTTCTAATGAAAATACAGTTTATATAGGAACACCAGCAGGAGGTATATGGAAATCAACAACAGGCGGAACTAACTGGATACCGCTTTCAGACAATTTACCACAAATAGGTGTTTCTGGAATTGCTGTTGATCCAACCAATTCAAATATTATTTATATCTCTACTGGAGATAGAGATGGTTCCGACTCCTATTCTGTTGGGGTTATGAAATCTACCGATGGCGGTTTAACATGGAATACAACTGGATTAGTGTTTTCGGGAACCAATTCATTTGCAGGGGATATTGTGATTAACCCAAGTAATGTCAATGAACTTTTGGTAGCTACTTCTGACGGAATTTATAAAACCACAAATGCAGGAACAACATGGAGTTTAGTAAGAATGGGAAGCTTTTCACAAGGGAGTATCCGATTAAAACCTAACAATCCAAATACTATTTATGCTGTTTCCGAAAATAGATTCGTTCGTTCAACTAATTTTGGATCTACTTTTACCACAATAACATCAGGATTGCCAACAAACTCTAGCAGAATGCTGTTAGATGTAACTCCTGCCGATGAAAATGTGATTTACATTTTGAGTGCCAATTCTTCAGCAGGATTTCAAGGACTATATAAGTCAACCAATGGAGGAGATTCATTCACAGCAATGAATACAACGACCAATATTTTTGAGTCTGACCAAGCATGGTATGACTTAGCTTTGGCAGTTTCTCCTACCAATGCAAATGAACTTTATACAGGATGTCTAAACATATGGCGTTCATTAAATGGCGGAACTAGTTTTACAAGAAGAAATACATGGAACAATCCTACGAGCCCAAGATATACACATGCCGACATTCACTACCTGCGTTATTTTGGCACCAAGTTATACTGTGGTAGTGATGGGGGAGTTTACGTCTCTAGTGATAATACAAACTCATTTACCGATTTGACTGCTTCGGCACAAATAAGCCAATTCTATAAGATAGCTGTTTCTAAACAATCGTCTACCAAAATGGTAGGCGGATTGCAAGATAATGGTGGACATGCATTGAGTAATAATCAGTGGAAAAATTATTTTGGAGCAGACGGTATGGATACTGCTATAGACCCAGCAAACAGTAATCTTTATTATGGCTTTATTCAAAACGGTGGTTCTCTTTATATTAGTAGTAATGCAGGAAACTCATCATCGGGAGGAGTTGGCGCACCAAATGGAGAAAGCGGTAACTGGGTAACACCTTTGGTTACAAATGCTATAGGAGAAGTTTTTGCGGGTTATAGTAATTTGTATAAACTTAATTCGGGAAATTGGGTACAACAAAACAGTTCTTCGTTAGGTATTGGAAACATAGAGCTAATAACGATAGACCCTAGCAATGATAACAATATATACTTATCAGGAAACGGTCAACTATTAAAGAGTACAGATAAAGGAGTAACATTTCAAAACATTTTTGATGCTAGTATTACTTCTATCGCAGTACATTCATCCAATAGCGACATACTTTACATTACAACACAAGGAACAAATGGTCAAGTATTAAAATCGGTAGATGGTGGTTTAAACTTTATATCTATAAGTAGCGGTTTACCCAATATAGGTAAAAATGTTATTGTGCATCAAGGAAGAAATGCTACAAACCCATTATTTGTTGGAACCAGTTTAGGAGTTTACTATAAAGACGACACCATGAGCCAATGGCAACCTTTTGATTCGGGTTTACCCAATGTGTCAGTAACCGATTTAGAAATAAATTTAGAAGATCAAAAAATAATTGCATCAACTTACGGAAGAGGAATTTGGCAAGCTGCAATAGAGGTTGAGGTGCCACAAAATGATGTGAAAATTGTTGAAATTTTAAATTTATCTTCAACCAATATTGAATGCTCCAATAGTTTAGTATCACCACAAATCAACATAAAAAACAGTGGCGCAACGAGTATTAATAATGTAGATTTTAATTACAGTTATAATAGTTCAAATTACCAATACAACTGGATTGGGACACTAAACCCCAATCAAAACGTAACAGTTACTTTACCAGAAATAAGTCTGCCTAAAAATTTATATAATTTTAATGTTACAGTACTAATTAATAATGATCAAGTAGCCGAAAATAATACCTCTAGCAAATCATTTGTTTTGAATAATATAGGAACATTGAATGAGTTGAATACTTTTGAAACACCAGAAGAAAACCTATTGTCATATGACGAATCGGGATTATTTTCTACATGGCAAAGAGGAGCAGCAAATACGGTTATCAACTCAGGGACTAACAATGTATATGCATCAAATCTAACAGGAAATTATGACGATAACAGAAAAGCCTTTTTGGTTTCTGAATGTTATAATTTAACACAAATAGCAAATCCAGTTATGACTTTTAAGATGGCATATGACCTCGAAAACAATTGGGATATTATGTACCTACAGTATACGCTAGATAATGGAGCAAATTGGTTCAGATTGGGCGAAATGGCTCCCAACTGGTACAATAGTGATAGAACACCCGAAACATCTGGTGATGATTGTACCAATTGTATAGGCGGACAATGGACAGGAACCAATACAACCTTAACAGAATATACTTATCCATTAAATTCTTTTTTAGGATTCTCAAGTATTATTTTCAGATTTGTTTTTCATTCAGATAGCAGTGTGAACCAGACGGGTGTTGTGGTTGATGATTTCTTAATATCTGGAACAAATTTGGCAACAACCAACTTCGAATTGAGCAAATTAGCTCTCTATCCAAATCCCTCAAATGGAATTTTTACTATAGCTGCGGGTAACATTTCTATAGATACAATCGACTTATACGATATGACAGGCAAAAAAATTGATTTCAAAACCAATAAGGAACAAACAATTATCGATTTAAGTTCTGTTTCAGACGGAGTTTATTTCGTCAAAATAACATCAGATAATCAGTCAACAACCAAGAAAATAATAAAAAAATAATCAAAAATGAAAACATCAAAAATTATTGCGAAAACTTTTTTTGTTGGATTAATAGCCGTTTTTACAACCGCCAATGCACAACAAAAAACACGTGGAATCAATTTAGATTTAATGGACAAATCAGTCAGACCTGGTAATGACTTCTTTAGATATGTAAACGGAGCGTGGTATGACAAAACCGAAATTCCTAGTGACAGAGTTCGTTGGGGAAGTTTTGATGAGTTAAGACAAAATACCGATAAAGATGCCTTAGCTATTTTAAAAGAAGCAGCGGCAAACAAAAAACTGGACCCCAATTCTGATCAAGCTAAAGCAGTGAATGTTTTTGTAACATACATGGATACAGTTTCAAGAAATAAGTTGGGTATCAAACCTATCAAACCTATATTAGACAAAATTAATGCTATTAAAAACGTAGATGACTTAAACAAGCTAATTCTCGAGCAACAACCAGAAGGCTCAATAGGATTCTATAGTATGTATATTGGCGCTGATGCTAAAAACAGTAACAAGAATATTGTAAACGTTACACTTGGAAGTTTAGGCTTACCAGATAGAGATTACTACGTTTCTGATGATGCCGATTCTAAAGAAAAAAGAGAAAAATACCTACTTCATGTTGAAAGAATGTTACAATTTTTAGGAGAAAAACCAGCACAAGCAAAACAAAGTGCCCAAAAAGTATTGGAACTTGAGACAGCAATGGCAAACCCTAGGTTAGATAGAGTAGAACGTAGAGATAGAAGAAAAACCTACAATATGATGTCGGTAGCCGATTTGCAAAAACTAACACCTTCCGTAAATTGGAACAACTATTTCACCAAATTAGGAATAGCAAAATTAGATTCACTAAACGTTTCCCAACCCAAATATATGGCAGCGCTTCAAACTATTTTTACAGAAAACAAAGTAGAAGATTGGAAAGCCTATTTACGCTGGATGTTGATAGACAATGCTTCAGATGTTTTGACAACCGAAATCGAAAAAGCAAATTGGGATTTTTATAGTAAAACATTACAAGGTGCAAAGAAACAACGTCCACGTGAAGAAAGAGCACTTCAAGTTGTAAATGGAACAGTTGGTGAAGCATTAGGAAAATTATATGTTGAGAAAAAATTCCCAGCTGAAGCAAAAGAAAAAGCGAGCAAAATGATAAAAAATGTTTTCCTAGCTTTTGAAAATAGAATAAACAAATTGCCATGGATGACGCCAGAAACTAGAAAGGGAGCTATTGATAAATTAAAAAAATCAACAGTAAAAATAGGATACCCAGACACATGGAAAGATTATTCCAAATTGGTAATCAAAAGCAAAGAAAATGGTGGGACATATTATGAAAACATGAAAAATGTTTCAAAATGGGGTTTCAAAGAGAATCTGGCAGACTTAAGCAAACCTGTTGATAAAACCCGTTGGGGTATGTCGCCACAAACTGTAAATGCCTATTACAATCCTTCTTATAATGAAATTGTATTTCCAGCCGCAATTTTGCAACCACCATTTTATGATTACAAAGCAGATGAAGCAGTTAATTATGGCGGAATCGGAGCTGTAATAGGTCACGAAATCTCACACGGATTTGACGATTCAGGTTCACGTTACAACGCCGATGGAAACTTGGTTAACTGGTGGACAGAAGACGACTTGAAACAATTTACAGGATTAGGTGGTGCTCTAGCTGCACAATACAGCGCATTAGAACCATTGCCTGGTACTTTTGTTGATGGAAAATTTACGTTAGGTGAAAACATTGGTGATTTAGGAGGAGTAAATGCCGCTTACGATGGGTTACAACTCTATTTAAAAGAGAACGGTAACCCAGGATTAATTGACGGTTATACACCAGAACAACGTTTCTTTATTTCATGGGGAACGATTTGGAGATCCAAAATGAGAGATGAGGCCATTAAAAACCAAGTAAAAACTGACCCTCACTCACCAGGTATGTACCGTGCTTATGTTCCATTGTTAAATGTTGATGAATTTTACAAAGCCTTCAATATTTTAGAAACAGACAAGTTATATATAAAACCAGAAGATAGAGTTAGAATTTGGTAGAAATAAAAAATTGATTTTCAAAAGGCACAGAATTATATTTTGCGCCTTTTTTGGTAGTGTATCAAATGTGTTGTTTTAATAAAACAAATTTTAACGCATTGATTTTCAATACAAAATAAAAATAATTTTATAACAGAGAAGACCACCATTTGGTAGCCTTCTCTGTTTTTGCGCGCTTTAATCTAATAAAATAGAAGAAAAAGCTACTTCGTGTATCAAACGTGTGTTGGTGGTAAAGAAATTAGAAATTCAGGAATAGGACTAAAAAATTTATACTAAATAATGTATGTTTGCGAATTTACTTTTGATGTAAATAGAAAAGAAAAAAAATTAACCATTCTTTTTTAAAACCTTAACCAATCCCAAAATACTCACCATTGCCCAAGTAGCTTCGAGAATGATAAAAGGCAAATAATTAATAAGAATAGAGGCATAGCAAGCAAGCGAAGCACCTATGATATTCATAACATAAAACAGAACGCCATCCTTTTTTATAAAAGAAAAAATAGTCATAACATAGGCAGCCAGAATAATACCAACACCAATAGTTCCAACGACATCATTATAACTCATAATAAAATTTCTTTAAAATGATAACCTAAAACTTTTTCTACTTTTTTACTCAAAATCAATTTACCTACCGATGGTTTTGAATTGTCAAATTCGGGCAAAGGCAAATTTAGTTCAATTCCTTTTTGAGTATAATAATCTTTTCTTGTAGGATGAAATGGAGTTACAGCATTGAAAATTTCATTTCCTTTTATGTAGTCATTCTGAATTTGGTTCAGAATCTCTTCAATAATTCCTATGCAATCTTTTTGATGAATAAAATTAATCGGAGCATCAGGATTTTCGATGTTTTGTCTTCCAGCCAAAAAATAAATAGGATGTCTATCTTCTCCAATAAGTCCACCAAATCGAACAACCGTAGTTTGAAAAGTTGAATTAGATAGCAGCAATCTTTCAGCTTCTATAAGTTGTTTCCCAGATTCGGTATCGGGTTGTGGTTTTGTGTTTTCGGTAATTTCAGAATTAGAATCTGCATAAACCGAAGTCGAACTTACAAAAATGACTTTGCTAACAGTTGATTTTTCAATCAAAGGAATAAGATTTTTAATTTTTGAAACAAATGGCATACTGAGCGTAGTCGAAGTATCCGAGAAACCACCCCTTAATTTTGGTGGAATATCAATAATTAAAATTTCAGAATTCTCTAAAAAAGCATCGAAGTCGCCAACAATTTCATTTTCATTTACAGAAATTAAATAAGGATGAATCTCAGCAGTTGAAAGAATAGAAAGTTTGTTTTTAGAAGTTGTCGAACCTTTGACCAAAAATCCTTTTTCTACCAGTGATTTAGCCAAAGGAAAACCCAACCATCCGCAACCTAAAATGCTAATTTTCATAGTTGTTTTTCAAAAATTTCTACTAAACTTTCAACATCAATACCACAAATTTTTTGTAATTCTTCAACGGTTCCATGTTCTACAAAAACATCAGGAATTCCGAATGTTTTGATTGTATTTTTAAAATTATTTTCAGAAGCAAATTCGATTATTGCCGAACCAAACCCACCTTTTATAACACCATCTTCAATAGTGATAATCGTCGAAAAGGTTTTAAAAATTTCATCTAATATAATTGTATCAAGTGGCTTTACAAACCCAAAATCATAATGTGCAAATACATCAGATTTCTTTATTTTATCTAGGGCCAAACCAACATTATTTCCAATAAATCCAGTAGATAAAACCGCTACTTTTGTCCCTTTTTTCAACAAATGTGCTTTTCCCATTTCAACTTTCTGAAATCTGCTTTCTTCCAACCTCCAATCTCCAACTTCCCACTTTCCTCTTCCACGTGGATAACGTATTGCAATCGGATGTTCCAATCCCAAAGAAGCGGTATACAAAATATTTCGCAAATCGATTTCATCTTTCGGTGCATAAATAATCATATTCGGAATACATCTCAAATAAGCTAAATCGAATACGCCATGATGTGTAGCGCCATCTTCACCAACCAAACCAGCTCTGTCTAAACAGAAAATAACAGGTAAATTTTGCAAAGCCACATCATGAATCACTTGATCATAGGCACGTTGCAAAAAAGTAGAGTAAATAGTGCAAAAAACGACCATTCCCTGTGTTGCCATTCCAGCTGCTAAGGTAACTGCATGTTGTTCGGCAATTCCAACATCAAAAGCTCTCTCGGGAAATTTTTCCATCATAAACTTTAGTGAACTTCCACTAGGCATAGCAGGAGTAATTCCGATGATTTTTGGATTTTTTTTGGCCAGCTCAACCAATGTTAATCCAAAAACATCTTGAAATTTCATAGGTAAATTTTCTTCCGATTTAGGATGAATTTTGCCAGTTTTGGCGTCAAACTTTCCAGGTGCATGGTATTTTACTTGGTCTTCTTCTGCCAATTGTAATCCTTTACCTTTGGTAGTAATGACATGAAGAAACTTTGGACCTATTACTTTTTTGAGTCGTTCTAATTCCGAAATCAATTTGGGTAAATCATGACCATCAATTGGCCCCGAATAATCAAAATTCAATGATTTAATCATGTTGTTCTGTTTCGGATTTTTTCCTTCTTTTACCGAAGTCAAATAGTTTTTTAAAGCACCAACACTTGGGTCGATTCCTATAGCATTGTCATTCAAAATAACGAGTAAATTGGCATCGGTTACACCAGCATGATTCAAACCTTCAAAAGCCATTCCGCTCGCAATAGACGCATCCCCAATAACCGCAATATGATGTTTGTTTTCGCCTTTAAGTTGAGAAGCAATTGCCATTCCCAATGCTGCAGAAATAGAAGTAGAAGAATGTCCAACACCAAAAGTATCATAAACACTTTCACTACGTTTTGGAAATCCCGAAATCCCACCTAATTGTCTATTGGTATAAAATTTTTCTTTTCTTTTGGTCAAAATCTTATGTCCGTATGCCTGATGGCCAACATCCCATACCAATAAATCTTCGGGAGTATTAAAAACATAATGGAGCGCAATAGTTAACTCAACAACGCCAAGACTCGCACCCAGATGACCTTCTTTTTTGGAAACAACATCAATAATAAAATCGCGCAATTCCTTTGCTACTTGAGACAATTGAGTAATTTCCAATTTTCGTAAATCGGTTGGAGAAACAATATGTTGAAGTAAATTTTCACACATGTAGCAAATGTACAAATTGAATTCCTATTTTTGTAGGATGGAAGATATTTTCACCGACGAGTATTTTATGAAAAAAGCCTTGCAAGAAGCCGAAATTGCTTTTGAAAAAGGCGAAATTCCTGTTGGAGCCGTTATTGTAATTGACAATAAAGTAATTGCCCGAAGCCATAATCTAACCGAAATGCTCAATGACGTAACGGCACACGCCGAAATGCAATCAATAACAGCAGCAGCCAATTTTATCGGTGGCAAATATCTTAAAAATTGTACATTGTATGTTACACTTGAGCCCTGCCAAATGTGTGCAGGGGCATTGTATTGGAGTCAAATTTCTAAAATTGTTTTTGGTGCAAGTGATGACCAACGAGGTTACCAAAAATTAGGAACACAATTGCATCCTAAAACTGCTGTTCTTTCGGGTGTTTTAGCCAATGAATCTGCCGATTTAATTAAGCGTTTTTTTGCTGAAAAAAGGAAGTAAAACAAAAAAATTCTTTACAAGAAAAATAGTCCAAAAAATATTTTACTTTTACTACAATATTTAACAAATTTCTCTGTTATTGGAGTAATTGAGATATGTTAAAAAAACATAATTTATCAAGAAATTTTTTTCTAACTAATAATTTAGACTACGATGAAAACCAGTAAATTAATCGGTTTGTTTCTAGCAATTTTTGTATTGCATTCTTGTTCCAAAAAATCGGCTTCCGATTTTGATTCTGACTTTTCATTGTATAAAGATTATATAGCGAGTTTTTCGTCGGGAATTGTATCGGTCAATTCTGATATTCGTGTGCAATTGGCGTTTAATAAAAACGATTGGAAACCCAATCAAGAATTAGATGAAGATTTATTTGAAATAAACCCTAGTGTTAGCGGAAAAGTGGTTGCACTTTCTAACAATACAATAGCTTTTATTCCAAAAGAAAAGTTGGAACAAAACACGCTATATCAAGTTTCATTAAAACTTTCTAAACTTTCCAATAAAGTACCCAATTCACTTGCCGATTTTAATTTTTCTATCAAAACATTCAAACAAGATTTTATAGTTACAACTACCGATTTACAATCCAGTTCTAAAGACAAATACTATCTAAACGGAACTATAAAAACAGCTGATGTTTTGTCTTTTGAAAATGCTCAAAAACTAATCAAAGCCAATCAAAATGGAGACAATCTAAAAATTACATTCGACAAAGCAACCAGCACTTCAACCGAATTTAAGTTTACTATCGAAGACATAAAACGTTCAGAAGATGACAGCGAAATCACCATAGAATGGGATGGAGATGAGGCAGATATTGACCAAGAAGGCGAAGTGAAATTTCCAATTCCGGGTTTAAATAATTTTAAAGTGGTGAAAATAGAAGTGGGTGATGAGAACAATCAATCCATTTTGATAAACTTTTCCGATCCATTAAAAAAAGACCAAGATTTCAAAGGTTTAATAGCAATTCAAAACACCAATAATTTGAAGTTTGCCACAATGGGAAATGTACTCAAAGTATTTTTCAATAACCAAATAACCAAATCGGAAGTTGACAATCCAACTCAAGCTCAAGAAGCAATTGAGGCTGTTGTCGATACTGCAGCTGTGGCTGTAGATAGTACCGTAGCAGTTGTAGAAGACGCTCCAGTGGTACAAACAGTTGCCGAACCCGTTGCTGCAGAAGAATCGTTCAACGGTAATAGACTAATAGAAATTTTTCAAGGAATAGAAAACGCTGACGGATATAAACTAAAGCAAAATTACTCTGAAAATTTAATTTTTGAACAAATAAAACCCAATGTTAAGTTTTTAAAAAGCGGAACTATTTTACCAAGTTCAAATAATTTAAAAATCAATTTTCAAGCTGCCAATTTAAAGGCAATTGATGTAAAAGTTTATAAAATTTATAAAAATAATATTCTACAATTTTTACAAGATAATGAACTTAATGGCACACGAAACTTAAGACATGTAAGTCAAGCAATTGCCAAGTCAACAATTGAGTTAAAACAAAATAGCATTTTAGATTACAGCAAATGGAATGTTTATGCATTGGACATTTCTAAAATCATTAAGCCAGAACCAGGTGCTATTTATAGAGTTGAATTCTCATTCAAAAAGAAATATTCTTTATACAAATGTACATCGACAGAAACAGAAGAAGAACAAGAATCAGAAGAAGAAGAACTTGATGAAGACGATGTGAATTACAGTGGTTATCAATATGATGATTACTATTATGACAATTATGATTGGAGAGAAAGTGAAGATCCGTGTTCAAGCTATTATTTTTATAATACCAAAATTGGAACAAATATTCTAGCAACCGATTTGGGTGTAATTGCCAAACGAGGAACAGATAAATCGGTTGTTATTGCTGTAAATAATATAGTAACTACCCAGACCGTATCGGGTGCATCGGTTGAATTGTATAATTACCAACAACAAAAAATAGCGGCATCCAAAACCAATAGTGAAGGATTGGTAACATTTCAATTGAACAAGTTTGCCTATTTTGCTATTGTAAAACAAGGTGATCATAGCACTTATGTAAAATTAGATGATGAATTATCATTATCGGTAAGTAACTTTGATGTTTCAGGAGAAACGTTACAAAAAGGATTGAAAGGATTTATTTATGGAGAAAGAGGTGTTTGGCGACCAGGAGAAACCATGTATTTGTCTTTTATTTTAAATGACAATGCCAATAAATTACCCGAAGGACACCCAATTAAAATAAAAGTAAATGATCCACATGGAAAAACCGTTTACCAATCGGTTCAAAAAGGAAATAAACTAAACCATTATAGTTTTGTGGTACCAACTCAAACAAGTGCTCCAACTGGAAACTGGGAAGCAATTGTAAATGTTGGGGGCGCACGTTTTTACAAAAGCTTAAAAATTGAAACCATTAAACCAAACAGGCTTAAAATTAAAAATAGTTTTAATGATGCCGTTTTATCAGCAACCAAAACAAACATCAATACGATACAAGTTTTATGGTTGCATGGCGCTGTTGCCAAAGATTTGAAAACAGAAGTTCAAGCAAAATTTTCACAACAAGTTACTACTTTCAAGGGATTTGACAAATATGTTTTCGACGACCCAACAAGAAGTTTTTCAACAGAAGAAATCAATATTTTTTCAGGAAAAATAGATGCCAATGGGCGTGCTTCTATACCAATAAAACCAGCATTACAAGGACAAGCACCAGGTATGTTAAAAGCAGCTTTTATTACAAAAGTATATGAAAACGGCGGCGATGTTAGTACCGATGTTGCCTCTACAACGTATTCACCTTATAAAACATATGTTGGTGTAAAATCCCCAGAACCAAACCGTTATGGAATGCTAGAAACTGGCAGAAACAATCGTTTTGACATTGTAACCGTTTCCGAAAATGGGAATCCAAAATCGGTTAAAAATTTAGATATAAGAGTATACAAATTAGAATCGCGTTGGTGGTGGGATGCTTCCAATGATAATTTGTCAAGTTATAATACAGCAAATGCTACTATTGCTTACAAAAATTTTAAGCTAACAACAGACGCAAAAGGAAAAGGAAGCGTAATTTTTTCTGTTCAAGATGAAGAGTGGGGAAATTATTTAATACGTGTTTATGATCCGACTGATGGTCACTCCACTGGAATTAGAGCATACATAGACATGCCATATTGGTCTGCAAAATCAAGAAATACCGATGGCGAATCGGCTACTATGCTACGTTTTTCTACAGATAAGGAAAAATACAATGTTGGTGAAAAGGCCAAAATATTTTTCCCTTCAAGTGAAGGAGGTCGCGCTTTAATCTCGGTTGAAAACGGAACTAAAGTGGTCAAATCACTTTGGGTACCAACACAAAAAGGCGAAACATCATTAGAATTGCCAATTACAGGAGAAATGGCACCAAATGTGTATATCAATATTACACTTTTACAGCCACATGCATCTACCAAAAACGATTCGCCAATAAGAATGTACGGAATTGTACCGATAGAAGTTATTGATAAAAACACTGTTTTAGAACCACAAATTACGATGCCCAATGTTCTTCGACCTGAACAGGCAATAAATGTAAAAGTTTCTGAAAAACAAGGAAAAGCAATGACATATACTATCGCTGTTGTAGATGAAGGCTTGTTAGATTTAACACGTTTCAAAACACCAAATGCTTGGGATAGTTTCTATACACGTGAAGCTTTGGGTGTTAGAACATGGGATATCTACGACGATGTAATTGGCGCTTATGGCGGAAAAGTAAATCAAGTTTTTTCTATTGGTGGTGATGCCGATTTGGGTGGTGGAAAAGCTAAAAAAGCCAATCGCTTCAAACCTGTTGTGATGTATTTTGGACCTTTTGAAATAGGAAAAGGAAGTTCAAAAACACATCAAATAAAATTACCAAAATACATTGGATCAGTTCGTACTATGGTTGTAGCCGCCAACAAAGAAAATGGTGCTTACGGAATGGCAGAAAAAGCAACACCTGTAAAAAGTCCGTTGATGGTCTTAGCCTCATTGCCACGAAAAATATCGCCCTCAGAAAAAGTGACAATTCCTGTTACGCTTTTTGCAACTGAAAAAAACATCAAAAATGTAACCATTCAAATTAAAACGAATAATGCTGTTAGAGTAGTTGGAAATACAAGTCAATTAGTAAAATTTACCGAACCCGACGAAAAAATGGCGTATTTTAACCTCGAAGTTGGTAGCGTAACTGGAATTGGAAAAGTTGAAATAATTGCTACTTCTGGAAAAGAGAAAACCAGCTATGAAGTTGAGGTTGATGTGACAAATCCAAACCCAATAACAACCACTTACACAGATATTGTTATTGAACCTAATAGCACTAAAAAAATAACATGGGATTTGTTTGGTGTTACAGGGAGCAATAAATCGTTCATGGAGGTTTCATCTGTTCCAACAGTCGATTTTAGCCGAAGATTGGATTATTTAATTCAATACCCACATGGTTGTGTGGAGCAAACAACATCATCTGTTTTTCCTCAATTGTATCTAAACGATGTGATGGATTTGGATGTTACCTACAAGCAAAAAATTCAAAAAAATGTTACGGCTGGTATTCAAAAACTAGGTAATTTCCAATTGGCAAATGGTGGATTCTCGTATTGGCAAGGAAATTCAGAAGCTGACGATTGGGGAAGTTCTTATGCAGGACATTTCTTGATAGAAGCTGAAAAGAAAGGATATGTTTTACCAATAAATTTTAAATCAAAATGGATTTCGTATCAGAAAAAAATGGCGAAACAATGGCGATTTGAAAAACAATATGGCAATGATTTAGCTCAAGCCTATCGACTTTATACACTTGCCGTTGCAGGTTCATCCGATTTGGCATCAATGAATAGGCTACGTGAAACAGTTGGTATTTCTAATGAAAGCAAATTGCGATTGGCGGCAGCTTATGCAGTCATCAAACAAAACTCGGCTGGAATGGCCTTGTTGAGCAAAGCCTTAATAGATGAGCAAAACGAAAATAATTATTACTATTATTATGGATCAAGTGACAGAAATCGAGCTATGGCATTGGAAACTTTAATTCTTTTAGGTCAAAAACAAAAAGCGTTTGCAATGGCAACAAAATTGGCTAAAAATCTATCAAGCAATGAGTGGATGAGTACTCAAACGACGGCTTACGGATTGTACGCAATGTCTAAATTTGCACAAAGCAATGGCAACAAAGGAGTTTCGATTCAATATACATCTGGCGGGAAAACACAAGTAATCAATACCAATAAAACGGTTTCACAACGTAAATTAGATTTGGTTTCGGGTAAAAATTCGGTTACAATTAAAAATACTAAAAACAACACCATTTTTGTTAGAGTACTGAATAGTGGAATTCTTCCTGTTGGAAAAGAAAAACCAGTTCAAAATAATTTGTCTGCAAGTGTTGTATTCAAAGACAGAAAAGGCAAAACAATTTCAGTTAGTAAAATCGCACAAGGCACAGAATTCATAGCCGAAGTAACAGTATCAAATTCAAAAAATGAATATGTTGAAAATGTTGCTCTTTCGCAAATTCTTCCTTCAGGATTTGAAATTGTCAATACCCGTTACACCGATTTTGGCGAAGCAACAAGCAATGTAGCCGATTATATAGATATTCGAGATGATAGAGTAAATTATTATTTTGGTCTAAAAGGAAATGAAACGCGAAAATTCAAGATTTTAGTAAATGCTTCTTATTTAGGGAACTATTATTTGCCAGGCTTACAGTGCGAGGCAATGTATAACAACGACTTTTTAGCGAGAACCAAAGGGCAATGGGTTGAAGTGGTGAAATGATAGTTACTAAACCTGACAAGTTTTCAAAACCTGTCAGGTGTTATTATAGATTCATTCAACCTTTTTACGTTAAAAGAAATGAAACAAAAACTTCAAGCGTTTCTGCAGCGCATTTTGAATTATATAAAAAACAACAAAAAGAAATCTGCCATTGCATTTATTCTTCTAGTCGTTTATTATTTTTCATTGCCACAAACTCTTTTCGAAGAACCCTATTCTACGGTAATTGAAAGTAATGATGGGGAACTTTTGGCTGCTAAAATTGCTCGCGATGGACAGTGGCGTTTTCCAGCAAATGACAGTGTTCCCGATAAATTCAAAAAATGTATTGTCTATTTTGAAGACGAACACTTCAGATACCATCCTGGATTCAATCCTGTTGCTATGTATAAAGCTTTTTTACAAAATAAAAATGCTGGCAAAGTCGTTCGTGGCGGAAGTACCTTAACCCAACAAGTCATCAGATTATCAAGAAAGAATAAAAAAAGAACCTATTTTGAAAAAATAATAGAGATTATTCTTGCTACCCGATTAGAATTTCGGCATTCAAAAGAAAAAATTTTAGAACTATATGCCGCACATGCACCTTATGGAGGAAATGTTGTAGGTTTGGAAATGGCTTCATGGCGTTATTTTGGAGTACAGTCGCAACAATTATCATGGGCAGAAAGTGCTACATTAGCGGTTTTGCCTAATGCACCAAGTCTAATATATCCTGGGAAAAACCAACAAAAACTACTCAAAAAACGAAATGCTCTTTTATGGAAATTATACAACGAAAAAGTGATTGATAAAATGACTTATCGGCTTTCTATTGAAGAACCTTTACCGCAAAAACCATATAATTTACCTCAAATTGCACCCCATTTATTACAACGAATTGCCAAAGCTAATGAAGGAAAACGTATCAAAACAACTATTGATATTTCTTTACAAAATAGAGTAAACCAAATAGCCAATTATTATTACAATCAATACAAGCAAAACGAAGTTCATAATTTGGCAATTATGGTAGTTGATATTCAAAACAGAAATATAATAAGCTATGTCGGAAATTCACCAACCGATAAAGAGCATGATAAAGATGTCGATATTATTTCGGCACCAAGAAGTACGGGAAGCATTCTAAAACCATTACTATATGCCTCAATGCTTGATGAAGGAGAAATTTTGCCCAATACTTTAGTACCCGATGTGCCAACCCAAATTTCTGGATATGCACCAGAAAATTTTAATCGCACTTTTGATGGTGCTGTTCCTGCACAACGTGCACTTTCTAGATCGTTAAACATTCCAGCAGTTTTAATGTTACAAGAACATGGCGTGCATAAATTGTATGCACTTTTGCAAGAGTTTAAACTTAGAGATATTAATAAACACCCAGACCATTACGGATTATCACTAATTTTGGGAGGAGCAGAGAGTAATCTTTGGGATTTATGCAGAACCTACGCTAATTTATCATCGACTATTACCTATTTCAATTCTTCAAATGGAAAGTATAGAGAAAATGAGTTTGCAGAATTAAATTACACCAATGGTTTTGAACAAAATTATGGTGATGAAAATAATCAAAAAACCATTCTAAGTGCAGGTTCAATTTATCTTACCTATAATGCAATGAAAGAAGTTAATCGTCCCGAAGGTGATGAAGCCTGGAAATTTTACGACTCTTCATTAGAAATTGCTTGGAAAACAGGAACCAGTTTCGGAAACAGAGATGCTTGGGCAATAGGCACTAACTCTAGATATGTTGTGGGTGTCTGGGTTGGTAACGCCTCTGGAGAAGGAAGACCACAATTGACAGGAGTTGATAGTGCTGCTCCAATCTTGTTCGATGTTTTTAACCTTGTTCCGAGAAAATCATTCTTCAAGCCACCACTTAATGATTTGGAAGAAGTTGAAGTATGCTCTAAAAGCGGACATTTAGCACAAGATGATTGCCCTAAGACAGAGCAACTCATTAACAGAAAAGGAAAGAAGACCTCGATTTGCCCTTATCATAAGTTAATTCACTTAGATACTACAGAGCAATTTAGAGTCAACAGCAGTTGTGAAAGTATTGATAATATTGTTGTTAAAAATTGGTTTGTATTACCACCAGTTATGGAGTGGTATTATAAAAGCCTTCATATAGATTATCAAGTCTTACCACCATATCGGGATGACTGCCTTCAGACTCAGAATAATGCTATGGATTTTATTTACCCAAAGAACAATAGCAAAATATATTTAACCAAAGGATTTTCTGGTAAAGTACAACCAGTAATTATAAAAGTGGCACACACCAATAAAGAAATGAAATTGCATTGGTACATTGATGAACAATATAAAGGCACTACACAAACATTTCACGAAATGCAAATCGAAACCAATTCAGGAGTTCATTATATTACTGTTACCGATGAATTTGGTAATGAAATAAAAAGAAAAATTGAAATTATAAAAGAGTAGGAGCGAATCGCTAGTGCATATTAGGTTACCCTTTTCCTGCTCTTCGTTCTATCTCGTAAAAACGAGATGCCACTACGATCAGGGCTAGTTAGGTATCCATTTTTGTATATTCAGCATAAAAAAACCGCCATTCATTAGATTGGCGGTTTTTAATTTTTTTTAAATACTTCTTATAAACTAGAAGGGAATTGAATTCTATATTTACTTATGTCAACAGGTTTTAAGTTAGAACCATATTTTTCATTTATGGCAGCCATAAAAGCATTTGCAATTAAAGCATAACCTCTAGGGCAAGGGTGAACACCATCAAGAGAAAAACCACCACCAGTAACATATGTCGATTTTACAGTATAACCATTTGACGAAACACCAGTTGTAGAAACCTGTGATAGTAATTTGTTTGCATCTACAAAAGCTAAACCATTAGCTTCAGCCAAAGTTTTAATGGTTACATTATAAGCATCAGTAGCTGTTTTTAATTCAGCAACTTCATTTGCAGATAAAACCCATTTATCGGCCAAAGGAACAGAAACACCATTTACTTGTAATGGATTTCCACCAACAGTAGTTCCAATAAAGTTTCTTGCTGGAAGAACAATATAGTCATCTTTTGTAGCTTGTCTCATACTTATTAGAGCTGGATTTATGGAAGTTAAAGGTGTTAAATACTCATCCATAATTACTACAGCATTTCCAGCACCTTCTTTAAAAGTTATAGTTCTTTTTACTCTTTCGGCTTCGGTTATCACACCAGCATTTTTTAATGCAAGAAGACCAGCATTATATGCTCCATATGCAGTTGGTCCATTTAATTGGGCTACAGTTGCTGCATCCAATGGTAGTGGATTGTATGGAACAGTTGTGAAATAAGGAATTGTATTTACATAAGGAATGTTAGCAACAACACCTTTAGCACCACCAGATGTTAATGTTGCTACTAATGCACCATATGTCCCATCAAAACCTACACCAGGCGCACCAGTTGGAGGCGTAATATCTCCTCCATTAACTGGGTCTTGAGCTGTTGTTACACCACCAGCGGTTGCATAACCCAATACATCATTATTTCCTATCCATAATGAAAAAAATGTCGGAGACTGAGCCATAGCATCTTGCAAAATGGACTTGTTAGGAGCCGAAGCAAAACGAACAAAATATGGATTTGCCAATCCTAATGCTAAGTTTGCTGGATTTCCATATCCGTCAAAAAGTAAGTGATAACTTTTTGCACCAGGAACCCCCATGTTATTATATGGTCCTCCAGTATTTGGAGCAAAAACCTCTGTTGTTGAGGCCCCTGAAACAGGTACAGGTCCTGTACCATTGAAATACAATCTTGGACCAAATCTTGGATTTGCTGTACCACCAAATAACAAACCACCAATATTGTCTGCCATAAAAGGAATCTTAAACTCTCCACCTCCAACTTTAGCAAATTGCTGAGCCAATATATTAGTGTATGAACCTTTTTGTCCTTCAATGAATAATGCATTATCACTAAATCCTGCTGTAAGTGAGTTTCCTAATGCTACATATTTAGAAAAATTTGCACTACCAGACGTTAGAGGCTCCTCAACAACAGTTGTTGTTTCATC
>CAZLEU010000032.1:0-25641 GCA_964558625.1 uncultured Flavobacterium sp. | reverse complement strand
AATCTCCCGAAAAATAAATTATTTTAATACACTTTCAAATTATCTTAAAAACAGTAAAGATTATTCCAAGCTCCCAGCTCCCTCAGTTGCAGGAATTGATGATCCAAATATTTTAGCTAATGTTTCCAATTTAATCGAACTGTCTATTAGACGATCGGAAATGGTTTATAGTGTTAAAAGTGATATAATGCTCAATAACATTGATAACGAAATTACATCAGTAAAAAAGGTATTATTAGAAAACATTGAAGCAGCTAAGACAGCTATTAAATATTCTTATAGTCAAGTAACGAATAAAATAAGTGAAGCTGAAAACGATATAAGACAAATGCCAGACGATAAACAAGAACTCATTAAAATTATGCGAAAGTATAATCTTAGCGATAACATTTATCAAACCTATTTGCAAAAAAGAAGTGAGGCATCCATAGTAAAAGCAGCAAATTTATCAGATATTCAATTCATCGATTCTGCCAAAGATATAGGAGGAGGACTAATAGGACCTAAAACAGGAGTTAATTATATAATAGCATTACTATTGGGTTTTTTAGTTCCATTATTGATTATTATATTAATTTTTGCGTTTAATAACTCTATACAAAATTCAGATGATTTGACAAGATTAACGAGTGTACCGTTGATTGGTGTTGTGGGTGTTAACAAATCAAAATCGTATTTAGCCGTTTTTGAGAAACCAAAGTCAGTTTTATCCGAATCCTTTAGAGCAATTAGATCCTCATTACAGTTTTTGTATAAAAGACAAAATCTTCAAGGCTCAAAAACATTAATGATAACTTCAACTATTAGTGGAGAAGGAAAAACATTTTGTTCAATCAATATTGCTACGGTTTTTGCTTTAAGTGAAAAGAAAACAGTAATTGTTGGACTTGATTTAAGAAAACCAAAAATATTTGATGATTTTAAATTAACCAATCAAGTAGGAGTTGTTAATTATCTTATTGGGCAAAAGACATTAGATGAAGTAACCAATAAAACTCAAATTCCTTTTCTAGATGTAATTACTTCTGGACCCGTTCCACCAAATCCATCTGAGTTAATAATGGGAGATAGCCTAAAAGAGATGATGGAGGAATTAAAAGCTAAATATGATTATATAATTCTAGATACTCCGCCTTTAGGATTAGTAACCGAAGCATTAGAACTCTCAAATTATGCAGATGTTACGATATATGTAATGCGACAAAATGTGACCAAAAAGAATATGACAGCCTTATTAAACAATGCAGTTAAAAGAGGTGAGTTGTCGAATGTTAGTATTATTCTAAATGGTTTTGAAAACAAAGCAAAATATGGAACTTCATATGGTTATGGACATGGTTATGGAACTTATGATGACAGTTACTTTGAAAGCAAGAAAAAATATAACTTCTTTACTAAATTAGTTAAACTATTCAAATCATAAGTTAATGAAAACGATATTAATAACAGGAGGAGCTGGATTTATAGGTTCTAATTTGTGTGAATATTTTTTATCAAAAGAAAATAAAGTTATTTGTTTAGATAATTTTTCTACAGGACATAAGCATAATATTTCTCATTTATTTGGAAACCCAAATTTTACTCTTATAGAAGGAGATATTAGAAATAGTGATGATTGTAATAAAGCTGTAGTTGGGGTAGATTACATACTGCATGAAGCCGCTCTTGGTTCGGTACCAAGATCCATCAATGATCCTATCACAAGTAATGATGTTAATGTTTCGGGTTTTTTAAACATGTTAGTTGCTGCAAGAGATTCAAATGTAAAACGATTTATTTATGCAGCAAGTTCTTCAACTTATGGTGATTCTGAAACCTTACCTAAGGTAGAAAATGTTATAGGAAAACCTCTATCACCTTATGCAATAACCAAGTTTGTGAACGAATTATATGCTGATATTTTTAGTAAAACTTATGGGTTGGAGACTATAGGATTAAGATATTTTAATGTTTTTGGAAGAAAGCAAGATCCTAATGGAGCTTATGCAGCAGTAATTCCTAAATTTGTAATGCAATTAATGAACCATGAGAGTCCAGTTATAAATGGTGATGGAAATTTTTCAAGAGATTTTACGTATATTGATAATGTGATACAAATGAATGAATTAGCTATCGAAACAACCAATGCGGATGCAATCAATACAGTATACAATACTGCTTATGGGGATAGAAACACATTAAATGATTTAGTAACATATTTAAAAAAATATTTAGCCGAGTATGATTCAAAGATAGCAACTATCGATGTAATTCACGGTTCTAATAGAGTTGGAGATATTCCGCACTCATTAGCAAGTATTGAGAAAGCAAAAAAACTTCTAGGATATAACCCAAAATATTCTATGAATCAAGGGCTCAAAGAAGCCGTAAAATGGTATTGGGAAAATTTAAAATAAAATAACAGAATGAAAATCACTAAAATTTGTTGTATTGGAGCAGGTTACGTTGGAGGTCCAACAATGGCAATCATTGCTCAAAAATGCCCTGAGATTACAGTAACAGTTGTTGATATTAATGAAGAAAGAATTGCCAAATGGAATGATAAAGATGTTAATAATATTCCAATATATGAACCAGGGTTAAGTGAAATCGTAGCAGAAGCACGAGGAAGAAATTTGTTCTTTTCTACCAATGTTGATAAAGGGATTGATGAAGCCGATTTGATATTTATCTCTGTAAATACCCCTACAAAAACATATGGGACTGGGAAGGGTATGGCTGCCGATCTAAAGTATATTGAATTGTGTGCTCGACAAATTGCCAGAGTATCTAAAAATGATAAAATTATTGTTGAAAAGTCAACATTGCCTGTTAGAACTGCAGAAGCAATCAAAAGTATTTTAGATAATACAGGAAATGGAGTGCAATTTCAAATCTTATCAAACCCAGAATTTTTAGCAGAAGGAACAGCAGTTGAAGACTTGTTAAACCCAGATAGAGTTTTAATTGGAGGAGATTCAACTCCCGAAGGACAAAATGCAATTCAAGCATTAGAAGATGTTTATGCTCATTGGGTTCCAAGAGAAAGAATTTTAAGAACTAATGTTTGGTCCTCAGAATTATCAAAGTTAACAGCAAATGCTTATTTAGCTCAAAGAGTTTCCTCAATAAATGCACTATCTGAATTATGCGAAAAAACGGGAGCAGATGTAAATGAAGTTGCAAAAGCAATTGGAATGGATAGCCGAATTGGATCAAAATTTTTAAAAGCCTCTGTAGGATTTGGAGGTTCTTGTTTTCAAAAAGATATACTAAATTTAGTTTACATATCTAAATCTTTTGGACTAAATGAAGTTGCAGATTATTGGGAACAAGTTATCATAATGAATGATCATCAAAAAAGAAGATTTGCTACCAATATTGTAAGAACATTGTATAACACTGTTTCCGATAAGAAAATAGCATTCTTGGGTTGGGCTTTCAAAAAAGATACCAATGATACAAGAGAGTCTGCTGCCATATATGTCGCAAACGATTTGATAAATGAAAATGCTAAAATAGCTGTATATGATCCAAAAGTTTCACAAAAACAAGTCTTAGCAGATTTGGATTATCTAGAAACACGAAGTTCTGAGGAAAATGCCAAAAATGCTAAATCATATGCAGATGCATATGAAGCTTGTAAAGACTCGCATGCAATTGCTGTTTTAACAGAATGGGATGAATTTAAACAACTTGATTGGAATAAAATTTATGATCAAATGCAAAAACCTGCCTTTGTATTCGATGGTAGAAATTTATTAGATGGGGAAAAACTTAAAAAAATAGGATTTGTTTATCAAGCAATTGGTTCATAATTACATACAAAAATGAGCGTCAAAATAGCAGTTATAGGTTTAGGATATGTAGGATTGCCACTGGCAAGGCTTTTTGCAACAAAATACCCAGTTGTAGGGTTTGATATAAATCAAAAGAGAATAAATGAATTGAACTCGGGATTTGATAATACCTTTGAGGTTGATAACGAAGTTCTTAAGAAAGTTATAGTCAATTCTCCTAACCAAAAAGGGCTATTTTGTAGCGCAGACATAAATGACATTAAAGATAGTAATTACTACATTGTAACCGTACCAACACCTGTTGATAAAAACAATCGTCCAGACCTAACACCTCTTTACAAATCCAGTGAAACTGTTGGTAAAGTACTCAAAAAAGACGATATTGTCATATATGAATCAACCGTTTATCCTGGCGTGACCGAGGATGAATGTGTACCGATACTTGAAAAAGTAAGTGGATTAAAATTTAATGTAGATTTTTTTGCAGGCTATTCTCCAGAACGAATAAATCCGGGAGATAAGGAGCATACAGTCGAAAAAATTCTAAAAGTTACAGCTGGTTCAACCCCTGAAATTGGTCGTAAAGTAGATGAATTATATAAATCAGTAATTATTGCAGGAACTCATCTTGCTCCAACGATTAAAGTAGCCGAAGCAGCAAAAGTAATTGAAAACTCGCAACGAGATATTAATATTGCTTTTGTAAATGAATTAGCAAAGATTTTCAACATTATGGACATAAACACTCATGATGTTTTAGCAGCTGCTGGAACAAAATGGAATTTCCTTCCGTTTAAACCAGGCTTGGTTGGTGGGCATTGCATCGGTGTTGATCCATATTATTTAGCACAAAAAGCTCAAGAAATGGGATATCATCCTGAAATAATTTTGGCAGGAAGAAGATTAAATGATAGTATGGGTGAATATGTTGCCTCGCAAATCATTAAGTTAATGATTAAGAAAGGCATTACCATAAATAATACAGATATATTATTACTAGGAATCACATTTAAAGAAAATTGTCCAGATGTTCGTAACACTAAAATAGTTGATGTTATAAAAGCTCTAAAAGAGTATCACGTCAATATTACTATTTATGATCCTTGGGCTAATCCAGAAGATGTTTTGCATGAATATAACCTTCAAACGACTAATGTACTACCTTCTGATAGGTTTGATGCAGTAGTGTTAGCCGTTTCTCATAAAGACTTTTTAAATTTAGATTTAGAAAAATTAAGAAAAGAAAATTCCGTTTTATATGATGTAAAAGGAGTTTTAAAAAAGAATGTTGATGGTAATTTATAAATAATGAAAAAAATAGTTATTACAGGTGGAGCTGGATTTATTGGTTCACATGTGGTTAGAAGATTTGTTAAAAATTATCCCAATTATCAAATAGTTAACCTTGATGCGTTGACATATGCAGGTAATCTTGAGAACATTGCCGATGTCCAAGACGAACCTAATTATAGTTTTATAAAAGGTGATATTGTAGATGAAGAATTTGTCAACAATTTGTTTAGAGTTCATCAGTTTGATGGTGTAATACATTTAGCGGCAGAATCGCATGTAGACCGCTCTATAACAGATCCACTTTCGTTTGTAAAGACAAACGTAATAGGAACTATGAATCTTTTAAATGCTGCCAAAACAATATGGGCTTCAAATTTTGAAGGTAAAAGATTTTATCATATTTCAACAGATGAAGTATATGGTACACTAGGTGCTGAAGGATTATTTACAGAGGAAACAGCATATGATCCTAATTCACCTTACTCTGCTTCCAAAGCTAGTTCTGACCATTTTGTTAGAGCTTATGGAGAAACTTATGGGTTACCCTATGTGGTTACCAATTGTTCTAATAATTATGGTCCTTTCCATTTTCCTGAAAAATTAATCCCACTATTCATTAATAATATAATCAATTCAAAATCATTACCAGTTTATGGTGATGGTAAATATACACGCGATTGGCTTTTTGTAGAAGACCATGCTCGCGCAATTGATCTGGTTTTTCATGAAGGTAAAAACCATGAAACATATAATATTGGTGGCTTTAATGAATGGCAAAACATAGATTTGGTAAAATTATTATGCCAAATAATGGATAAAAAGCTAAACAGGCCTGAAGGGAAATCTGAAGAATTAATTACATACGTAAAAGATAGACCAGGTCACGATTTGCGATATGCGATAGATGCAACTAAGATTAACAAAGAACTAGGTTGGAGACCATCTGTAACGTTCGAAGAAGGACTTGAAAAGACTATAGATTGGTATTTAGCTAATCAAAAATGGCTAAACAATGTTACCTCTGGTGAATATACTAAGTATTACGAAAAACAATACAACAAGATACAATAAATTTACTAGATGAGTCAACTAAAAAAAGGAGCAATACTTTCTTACCTTACAATAATCATTACTAACGGTATAGGATTGTTGTTAACTCCTTACATGATTCAAAAATTAGGTAATGCAGAATACGGATTATATACATTAATAGGTTCTGTAATTGCTTATATCAGCATTTTAGATTTTGGATTAAATAATACAATTGTTCGTTTTGTAGCCAAATACCGAGCAATGAACGACAACAAAAGCCAAGAAAATTTTTTGGCAACCACATTCTTAATTTACTTTTTTATTTCTGCAGTTGTAGTTTTGTTAGGTGTAGTGTTATATTTTAATTTAGATGCTATTTTTAAAAACTTGACTATTTCTGAACTAAGAAAGTCAAAATTGATGTTTTCAATTCTGATTTTCAATATGGCTATCACTCTTCCAGGAGGCGCTTTTGCCGCAATAAGCTCTGCCTACGAACATTTTGTTTTTCCTAGAGCCATGAACATAATTAAGTATATAACTAGGTCAATATTAGTTGTTGTAATTTTATTTTATGGAAGCGACGCTGTAGGGATTGTCATTTTAGATACAATCATTAATGTTGTAGTTATTCTATTAAATGCCATTTATGTTTTTAAACTACTCAATGCTAAAGTAAAGTTGCATCATTTTGAAATGCCATTGGTAAAAGAAATATTTTCGTATTCAGTTTGGATTTTTATTTTTGCCATAGTTGGACAGTTTCAGTGGCAAGCTGGTCAAGTTATTTTAGGTATCATATCTGGCACAAAAGACGTCGCTGTATATGGAGTAGGTATAATGTTAGGAACCTATTATGGAGCATTCTCTACCGCCATTTCGGGTGTTTTTTTGCCTAGAGCTACCATGATGACAGTTCAAGATGCAACCAATACCGAATTGACTTCAATGATGATAAAAATCGGTAGGTTTTCATTACTAGTTTTATTACTCATTTTAGGAGGGTTTTTATTGTACGGAGAACAATTTGTTCAACTTTGGGTTGGAGATTCATTTAAAATTTCTTGGATAATTGCCGTCATTATAATGTTTTCATACACACTTCCATTGGTGCAATCTTTTGCCAATTCTATTTTGGAAGCTAGGAGTTTGTTTCGTTTTAAAGCAGTAGTATATATTTCATTAATTTTGTTAGGCACTTTTATAGGAGCTTATATGGTACAATTTATAGGTATCCTAGGATTGATTATTGGATCTACAGGAGGATGGATTCTAAGTCAAGTTATAATGAATATTTACTATTCGGTAGTTTTAAAACTTGAAATAAGTAGGTTTTTTATAGAATTATTTTCCAAAATAGTTCCATCATTTGGGATAATCTTGCTATTTGGATATTTACTTAATTTTTTACCTGGAACAGGTTGGTTAAATCTTCTATTAAAAATTGCTATTTTTATCCTTATATTTGTATTAGTAATGTATAAATTTGGATTAAATTCTGTTGAAAAACAAACATTTACAGCAATGATTCCTGCAAAATTCAGATTCAAATAACATGTTTACCTTAAACGCTATTTCATATTCAAACAATGGAAATCGAATTGATTACAATTACTCGGTAGACGCTTCTATTGTAAAATATTTTAATTTAAACCAAAAACTATATCTTCATTATCAAGAAGATATTTCGTCTGTTCCTAAATCTATTTTGGTAATTCCTCTTTTGGCAAATATCGCTCCAATAGCATGGTTTGTTGGTTTTGATATTGAAGTTGATGAGCTTGACCAAACCTTTTTCAACTCACTTTTGGAGTTAAAAAAAGAATTTGCAATACATTTTCCACAAATTAAAAATTCATCAGTAAAGTATAAGAAATTAATAAGAAATGATTTTTCAGATTCTAACACTGCATTACTCTTTAGTGGCGGTTTAGATGCTTTCGAATCACTCACAAGAAATATTAAATTAAATCCATATTTAATTTCCGTTCATGGAGCAGATATAGCTATTTCAGATACTAAAAGATGGGAAGATTTTAAACGATTTAATAAAGAAGAAAAAATCATTAATGACAAAAGAATTTGTTATGTAGAATCAAATCTACGTACCTTTTATACATACGAAGTCGATTTGTTAATAAATATTGGATGGTGGGGGAAAATTCAACACGGAATGGCACTTTTAAGTGTTATTGCACCTCTAAGTTTTTTGCATAATATCACAACAATTTTAATAGGGTCGTCTAATACTGGAGAAGTAAGTTTTGGCTGGGGCTCTACATCCGAGACTGATGAAAAAGTACGTTGGGCAAACCAAAAAGTGATACATGATGGTTTTCAATTTAGACGTACAGAGAAAATAGAGAATATAGTAAAATTTGCTACCACAACAGGAGAAAAAGTTAAATTACGAGTTTGTTACTCAGAACTAAGAAATGGTTATAATTGTAACAGATGCGCCAAATGTCAAAGAACAATGCTCGGATTTATTCTTGAAGGTCAAAATCCTAATGAATTTGGATTCAACATCCCTTCCGATTTTTATGAACTTCTTTTGGGAAACTTTAATGATAATACGGTCATGACCGTTGGTGTTAAATATGAATGGCAATGTCTTCAAGATAAGGCCAGAACTATTGAAAAGCCATATGTTTTTATCGACGAAATCAAAGAACTTGCAAGTTTTGAAAAGTTCAAGGCAATCAATTTAAATGAAATCATAAATAAGAATAAAAAAAGTGTTGATAAAAGGACAGAACTTAAGTTTAAAATAATTAATAGGTTTCCAAAACTATTCAATTGGTATCTAAAAATAAGAAGACAACTATAAATATATAAAATGAGATACGGACTATTTACTTATGATGAAAACAAAAAGGTTTTTAATGTTGGCGATAACATTCAAAGTCTTGCGGCCAAACAATACTTGCCAACAGTAGATACTTATATTAATAGAGAGCATTTAGCCGATTATAACGGTGATAAAATGAAAGTAATCATGAACGGATGGTTTACGCATAATATTCATAATTGGGTACCGTCTGATGCTATTGAGCCTCTTTTTGTTTCATTTCATATCAATAACACTGCGGCACCCTATATGCTTTCAGAAAAAGGAATTGCCTATCTCAAAAAGCATCAACCCATTGGATGTCGTGATCAGTTTTCGGCCGACACTCTTAAAGCGAAAGGAATAGATGCTTATTTTACAGGATGCTTAACACTTACATTAGACACTTATAAAGTTGATGATTCATTGAGAGGTGAAGAAATTTACATAGTAGATCCACTTTATAGTTATCCTACATGGGAAAAAATGACCTATGATTGGAAACAATTCATAAGAAGTATCCAGAGTGGAAAAGTGTTCAAAATAGGAAATAAGGAAAAACATATTGCGAATTTTATAGATAAAGAAGTTTTAGAAAAAGCAATCTACATAAACCAAGAACCACCAGCTAATACTTATAATGACGTTCAGAAGTTTCAAATGGCTGAGGATTTGCTTCATAAGTATGCCAAAGCCAAACTCGTAATTACATCTCGTATTCATTGTGCATTACCTTGTCTTGCAATGGGAACTCCCGTTATATTTGTGAATGGATTTGATAGTTTTGTAGATTCTTGCCGTTTTGATGGTATTTTAGACTTATTTAATAGAATTGATATCGATACTAAAACAGGTAAGTTTACAACCAATTTTGATTTAAAAGGAAAAATTACACTAAATACAGTAGTTAAAAATCTTGATAAACACCACGCTCTTGCTGAACCTTTGAAACAAAAGTGTAGAGATTTTATAAATAGATAGTAATGAGACTACTTTATATAACCAATGGCATTAATGGAGCGGGCGGACTCGAAAGAGTTTTGTCTATTAAGGCAAGTCTTTTGGCAGACGAATTAGGTTATGAAGTACATATAATTTCATTAAATAATCAAGATAAGAACACATTTTTTTCATTTAGTTCAAAAATAAATTTTCATTCAATAAATAGCACCGGGAATACAATAACCTATTTTAAAAATTATATTGTAGGACTAAGAAAAAGTATAAAAAAAATTAATCCAGATATTATTTCCGTATGCGACGATGGGTTAAAAGGATTGTTTTTGCCATATTTTATTTCCCAAAAGACACCAATAATTTATGAGCGCCATGCTTCTAAAAATATTTTCTTAAAATCGGATAATCAAACATTTAAAAATAGGGTATTTTCAAAAATTATGAATTTTGGAGCCAAAAAATTCGATGCATTTATTTTATTGTCTGAATCTAATCGTAACGAATGGGATCTGAAAAACATAAGAGTAATTCCAAATCCCAGTTCTATCTATCCAACAGAAAAAGCCAATCTAGAAAATCCCAAAGTAATAGCTGTAGGAAGCCACACATACAATAAAGGTTATGATCGACTATTGAATGCGTGGAAATATATTAGCAAAGAATATCCAGATTGGCAATTGCACATTTTTGGGAAATCAAACCCAACTGTAAATTTGGAAGTACTTGTGAATGAGTTAAAAATCGAATCATCTGTATTTCTAAATCCACCTACAAAGAATATTGAGCAAGAATATTTGAATTCTTCAGTATTTGTATTACCTTCAAGATCAGAAGGATTTGGAATGGTTTTGATAGAAGCCATGGCATGTGGAGTACCCTGTGTTTCGTTCGATTGCCCATCTGGACCGAGAGATATTATTACAAATGATATAGATGGATTTTTAGTAAAGAACCATGATGTTGAGGGTTTTACAAAAAAAATCATGTATTTAATGCAAGATAAACAACTACGCAAAAAGATGGGGCAAAAAGCAAAAGAAAATGTTAGTAAGTATGCTCCAACTAGGATTGTTAAACAATGGGATAGCCTGTTTAAAGAGTTGATAAGATGAAAATTGTTTTCTCAACAGATCAGATTTACCTTCATGGAGGTATTGAAAAAGTAATGGCAGAAAAAGCCAACTATTTTGCAGAAGTACTAAACTATGAGGTTATCATTCTTACAACTGAGCAAAAAAACAATCCAATATGTTATCAGCTAAGTTCTAAAATAAAATTGATAGACATTGGAGTAAACTACAAGAGAGAAATTAGTTATTTTCATCCAAACAATTTACTAAAAATTCCAAATCATTTTATTCAGTGGAGAAAAACCCTAAAAGAGTTAAAGCCAAATGTAGTAATTGCTTGTAACTATGCATTCGATTATTATTGGATTCCTTTTTTTTTCAAAAAAACTAAAAAAATAAAAGAATACCATTCCTCAAGGTATTTTGAAGAAATTGTTCGTAAAAAAGCTGTATTTTTCAAAAAAGTAAAGTACCTAGTAAATGATTTCATAGAATCTAAGTACGATAACATTATAATTCTAAATAAAGATGAACAACCCTTTTATAGATCTAAAAATACTGTTGTCATTCCTAATCCAATAAATTTAACAACCATTAAATGTGACTTAATAGCACCTAAAGCAATTGCAGCTGGTCGAATAGCACCTGTAAAAGGATTTGAAAACATAATAAATGCTTGGGCAAAAGTAGTTATCCAAAAAGCGGATTGGAAATTAGATATTTATGGTCAAGGAGATGAAAATTATTTATTAACCCTCAAAGAAAAGGTTAAGAAATTAAAAATGGAAAACCATATCTTCTTTAAACCTGCAACTTCCAATCTGTTGGAAACAATGACAAACTATTCAATGTATTTGATGACATCTCATACAGAGTGTTTTCCAATGGTTTTATTAGAATCGTTATCTGTTGGCTTACCAGTTATTAGTTTTGATTGTCCATATGGGCCAAGAAATATTATTACCCATAACGAAGATGGTTTTTTGGTTGAAAATCAAAACATTGATGAACTAGCAAGAAAAGTTATTGAACTCATTGAAAATCCAAACAAGATTAGAACTTTTGGTGAAAACGCAAAAAAAAACAGTTCTAAATTTTCCGTTCAAGTTGTCATGCAAAAATGGATTACTGTTTTGAATAGCTAAAAGTTTTTTCAAATCTATAAATATACTTTAGAACAAATAAGACAAAAAGTGTAAAATGAATTACACATATGACTATTGTAGTTTGTCTTCAACTCAAACAATTGCCATTATTTTCTACTACATAAAATGGATCTTTAGTCAATAAAAACCCTTTTTTTGTACCAAGTGTATAAAAATAAATATATTTGTCTTGTCCAAAATTATTAATTGAATCTGTTATAAAGCATTTTCATTAAAATGTAAGAGATATAATTTTACTATCAACCAAGTATATATAATTGAACACTTTTGTACCATTAGAATACTACCAAACTTTCTATTACTCAGTTGTACTGGTAATGGTTTCATTAGTGTACTTAAATTCTTTAAAGTCTGATTTTCAGGAAAAAAAAATTTTTGGAATTGTTTTTTTACTTTTTGTTCTTTTCTATATTGGACTAAGACCCATAAGTTTCGTTTTTGTGGACATGGGAATTTACAATAGACTTTTTGAAAGCTACCAATTAGGAGAACCCTTTGATTCTGACAAAGACGTTTTTTTCGATTACTTTATTTACCTTTCATCAAAGGTGATGACAGCCGAGTTTTTTTTTCTAATCTGTGCTTGTCTATATGTAATACCCTTATACAGTGCTTCCAAGAGAATTTTTCAGGAATATTGGTTTTATGGTTTTCTAATTTTAGTAGCATCATTGTCATTTTGGGCATATGGTGTAAATGGTATAAGAAATGGAATAGCAACTAGCTTATTTTTATATGCAATTTCATTCACCAACAAGAGAAATATCATCATATTATTGATTTTAACAACTTTTATACACAAGTCATTAATGCTGCCATGCCTAGCATATTTACTAAGTAATTTTTATACTGACACAAAAAAATACCTTATTTTTTGGTTTACATGCATACCAGTTTCACTGGCGTTAGGTTCGGTTTTGAGTACATTCTTTTTATCATTGGGTTTGGTAGAAGAAAGTAGAATTGCAGGTTATTTTGATGAGAACGATGAAGCTCTTGAAGACTCACTTTTAAAAGTTGGTTTCAGATGGGATTTTCTTCTCTACAGTGCAACAGGTGTTTTTGCAGGATATTATTTTATTATAAAAAAGGGTTTCAAAGATGCTTATTATTCAAAAATCTATAATACATATCTTATTTCAAATTCAATATGGATATTAGTTATTTCAGCAAACTTTTCAAATAGATTTGCATACCTATCCTGGTTTATGTTAGGTTTAGTAATTATTTATCCTTTCCTAAAAATGAAATTTTTTCATAATCAACATGAATTAACAAGTAGAATAATTTTTATATATTATTTATTTACGTTTATAATGGGAGTAATTTTTGTTTAATTTTTTTATCAATTTTCATAAAAATGTCTAGAAAAGCCCTTATAAGTATTATAATTCCAGTATATAATGTAGAAAAATATATTGAAAAATGTATTTATTCTGTTATAAACAATGACTTAGAGATAAATGATTACGAAATCATTGTAATTGATGACCAATCTCCAGACAATAGCCTTTCAATTGTACAAAACATTGAAAAAAAGCACTCAAATATAAAAGTTATTTCACAGCAAAATAAAGGACTTGGAGGAGCAAGAAACACAGGTATCTTAAATGCAACAGGAGACTATTTACTTTTTCTAGATTCTGATGATTGGTATTTACCCTCTACTTTAAAAAACCTTATAAATGTAGCGGTACAAAATAGGCTAGATGTACTAGAATTTGGAGCACAAGGTATCAATGAAAAAAATGAAATAATTTACCAAGTAGCAACAACTAGTAATGGACAAGTAATGAATGGAATAGATTATTACCAGAAGATTAGATATATGGATTCTTCTTGTAATAAATTATATAAAAGAAATTTTCTAGTTAACAACGCTCTCTTTTTTCTTGAAAAAATTTATATAGAAGATTATGAATTTAATACTCGTGCGTTTTGTCTAGCTCAAAGAGTAATGGCTATAGATACTATCATTGGGCAATTTTTTCAGTCAATGGATTCAATAACGAGAAACATTGACGAGTCAAAAAAGAATAAAATGCTTCAAGACATAGTATTTGTCATTAAGTCAGTAAACAAAATGTACAAAATCGGTAGTCATAAAGAAGAAGCTTTTTTTAAACAAAGATTAGGGTTTTTAGTGGCAACATTATTTTATCAAATGGTCAAAAATAAAATGACTTACTCCAAATTTGTTGAAATGAAAAAAGAACTATCTCGAGAATCCATATTTTTCGTTAATTATCCTATCTTTGACAAGAAAAAGAATATATTTAGAATAATTTTTTTAAAGAATTTTTATTTATTTAGGCTTATAAAAATTTTTTAATTTATTTCATTGTTTATATGAAAAAAAAAATATGTTTTATCGTTTCTTCGCCTTATACAGCCAAGTCGTTTCTAATGAAGCATTTTGAGTATTTAGAAACGAACTTTGAGATTTATTTAGTGGCAAATTTTGATGAAAATCCAGAATTACTAAATAGTTTTCCTCCTTCGATTATTCTTAAGCATGTTCCAATTGAAAGAAATATTTCTATCCTAAAGGATTTTGCAACAATATTTCAACTTAAAAACTATCTAGTTGCCAACAAATTTGATGCTATTCACTCAGTAACACCAAAAGCAGGTCTCGTTTCTATGATTGCAGGAAAATGGGCTGGAATAAAAATTAGAACACACATATTTACAGGACAAGTATGGCATACTAAAAAAGGAATCTTTAAGTATGTTCTTAAAAAAATAGATAAAATTATTGTCTTTTTCTCAACAAATATTTTAGTTGATGGTAAGTCACAGCGAGATTTCTTAATTTCAAACAAAGTCATAACAGAAAAGAATTCTAAAGTTTTAGGAAAAGGCTCTATAAGTGGAGTAGATACCAATCGGTTTTACCCAGATGAAATAAAAAGAAAAACATATAGAGAAAAACTTGGATTTGGAGAAAACGAAGTTGTTTTTATGTTTCTTGGAAGATTAAATACCGATAAAGGAATATTGGATTTAGCCTACTCCTTTCAAAAATTATATAAAGAACACCAAAATATTAAACTCCTTTTTGTAGGTTTTGACGAAGAAAATTTAATCCCAAAAGTAAAAGAGATTTGTCCAAATAATACAGTAGTTTTTTATGGACCAACTCCAGTTCCAGAAGATGTACTACAATCAGGTGATGTTTTCTGTCTCCCAAGTTATAGAGAAGGTTTTGGAACAAGTATTATTGAAGCATCTCTACTTCAAAAACCAATAATTTGTAGCGATACATATGGATTGACAGAGACAATAATTGACAATCAAACAGGATTAAGACACAAGGTTAAGGACGTTAACGGTATATATATTCAAATGAAAAAAATGGTTCAAAGTAAACAGATGAGAGAAGAATATGGAAAATCAGGGCGAGAGTATGTTTTAAACCATTTTTCTGTCGAAATGATTTCTGGTGAATGGTTAAAATTCTATAATCAATTATTAGAATAAAAGAAATAAACTAATTTTTGTAAATTTAAGTAATGTATAAATCTTTTTTCAAAAGACTAATAGATGTTTGTTTTAGCTTAGTAGGGTTAATTATACTCCTTCCAATATTTATATTGGTTAGCCTTTTGTTATTTTTTGCCAATGATGGAAAACCATTCTTTTTTCAAAAACGACCAGGTAAAAAAGGCAAGATTTTTAATATTGTAAAATTCAAGACCATGAATGATAGACGTGACTTGAATGGTACCTTACTTCCAGATGAAGATAGGTTAACAAAAATCGGAAGTTTTGTTCGTAAAACATCACTTGATGAAATACCACAATTATTAAATGTAGTTATTGGAGATATGAGCTTGATTGGACCAAGACCCTTGTTGACAAATTATCTCCATCTATATAATGATTTTCAAAACAGACGTCATGAAGTAAAACCAGGCATAACAGGTTGGGCACAAGTAAATGGTAGAAATGCAATTTCATGGGATAAAAAATTTGAGTATGATGTATGGTATGTTGATAATGTTAGCTTTATTCTAGATTGTAAAATAATCATAAAGACAATTCAAAAAGTAATTATAAGCGAAGGAATAAACCCTGAAAATGCATCATCAACAGAACCTTTTAACGGATATAACTAGCATGAATAATATATTAATTACATCTGCAGGAAGAAGAGTATCTCTTGTTCGATTTTTTAAAAAAGAATTAAATCAAGTTTTTCCTGAAGCTAAGGTTTTTACATCTGATGCTAACCCAGAATTTGCTGCAGCATGTATAGTGTCTGACGGATATTTCAAAGTACCAAGAGTTGTAGAAAAAAATTATATCGAAACTCTTTTAGATAAAGCCATAGAGTATAAGATAAAGGTAATAATTCCTACCATTGATACAGAATTATTAGCATTGTCCGAAAATATCAATTTATTTTCAAGTAAAGGAATAAGAATTGTAATATCAAATCATGAAATAGTTAAAGTTTTTAGAGATAAACGACTTACACACAGTTTTTTTCAACAATATAAAATTAATGTTGCAAAAGAATACACAAAAGAAAATTATCAGTTACCCATATATATAAAACCATACGATGGTAGTAGAAGCGTTGACAATTACGTGATAAAGGACGCTTCACAACTAACAGATTATCATTTCTCCAATGATAAACTAATGTTTTTAGAATATTTAGACCACAGTCAGTTCACAGAATACACAATTGACATGTACTATGATAAAAATAGTAATTTGAAAGCATTAATTCCCCGAAAAAGAATTGAGATAAGAGATGGAGAAGTAAATAAAGCGATTACTGAAAATGCTTTCTTTATTCAAGAATTAGTTCAAAAAATGAGTTTTGTAGAAGGTTTTAGAGGATGTATCACCTTTCAAATTTTTGTAAACAGTAATACAAAAGTAATTTATGGTATAGAAATAAACCCTCGATTTGGTGGAGGATTTCCATTAAGTTACTTAGCAGGAGCCAATTTTCCTAAGTGGATAATACAGGAATATATGTGCAATGAAGAGACAATCCCTTTCTATGATAGTTGGGAACACAATTTAATGATGTTGCGATATGACGATGAAGTATTGGTAAGAAACCATGTTAAATAAAATGGATAATACAAAAACAATAGTTTTCGATCTAGATGATACCTTAGTATACGAAATAGAGTATCTAAAATCCGCTTTCAATGAAATAGCTCTAAAAGTTGATGCTTCAAACAAAGATTTATATAATCAAATGTTTGATTGGTATACTAATAAAGAAAATGTTTTTCAAAAGGTTAACCAACTTTATCCAACTTTTGAAATCGAAGACATGAAAAAAACATACAGAAATCATTATCCTAACTTTAATCCTCATTCTCAAAACAGAACTTTATTGCTCGAGTTGAAAAAACAAGGGCATTTTATCGGGTTAATAACAGATGGATATTCAACAACACAACGAAACAAGATTAAGGCACTCAATATTGAGACCCTTTTTGATTTGATAATCATATCTGAAGAATTTGGCTCAGAAAAACCAAATTCTAAAAACTATGAAATTTTTAATCAATTTTGCACCAATGACTATTTTTATGTAGGAGATAATGTTTCAAAAGATTTTGTAACACCCAATAAACTAGGATGGAACACAATCTGTCTTTTGAATAAAGGAGAAAATATTCATTCACAAGATTTTAACAAAGAATACATATATTTGCCTAAACATAAGATAAAAGATTTATCTGAAATTTTGAAACTAACTAAATAGATATAAATATGGGTCTAATCAGGAGGATAGCATTAAAGCTTCTAAAAATTACAGCTTTTGATACTACAATTCAACATCATTTTACAAAACATAAATTCATGCTGAATACATATAATCATAAAGGATATTGGTTTTATGGAACAAAAAGAGAAGAAAATACAATAAAGCAATTTCAAGCTTGGATAAAACCGAACAATTTTGTTCTTGAAATTGGAGCTCATATTGGATATTTCTCCACATTTTACGCAGATTTGGTTGGTGAGAATGGAAAAGTTGTAGTCTTCGAACCGAGTGACAAGAATGCAAAATATCTCAATAAAAATATTCAATATTTACCTGAAAAACTTAAAAAAATTATAACCGTTATCAATAAAGGTGCTGGAGATATTGATGGGCAATTAAACTTTTATATTGATCCAATTACGGGACAAAATAACTCATTTGTTGAAAATTTTGAAGGATTTTATTCAAACAGAGAAAATTCTGCCGATAAAGAAGCAGAACTTATCAAAGAAGTTGTTCATGTAGTGAGGCTTGATACTTTTTTTAAAGAAGAAAACCGGTTTCCAGATTTCGTTAAAATTGATGTAGAAGGTTTTGAATGGAATGTAATTCAAGGATTCATGGATACCATTGAGAAACATCATCCAAGTTTAATGATTGAAATTCAGGCAGATTCAGATAAAATAGTTTCCTATTTCAAAGAAAAAGGATATACTATTTATAATGACCAAATGGATGAAATCAAAAATCATGCAGATTATATTTCGAAGAAAACACCAAATATTTTTTTCAAGTACAATAACTAAAAATGACAAAAACTAAAATATGGCTTTCTTCTCCTCATATGGGAGGAAATGAGCAAAAATACATTCAAGAAGCTTTTGATTCAAATTGGGTTGCACCACTAGGATCGAATGTAACGGGTTTTGAACAAGACATAGAAAAATACCTAGGTAACGGCATTTTTGTTGGAGCTTTGAGTTCGGGAACCGCAGCAATTCATTTAGGATTAATTTTGCTTAATGTAAAAGCAGGAGATGAAGTAATTTGTCAAAGTATGACATTTTCAGCATCAGCTAATCCAATAGTTTATTTAGGAGCTATTCCCGTTTTTATAGATAGTGAACCAGAAACATGGAACATGTGTCCAAATGCACTTGAAGAAGCAATTAAAGATAGAATTTCAAAAGGTAAAAAACCAAAAGCAATCATTGCTGTTCACTTGTATGGAATGCCTTTTAAAGTAACAGAAATAAGAGCTATTGCAAATAAATATGAAATTCCAATTCTCGAAGATAGTGCCGAAGCACTAGGAAGTGCATACAAAGGTCAAAAATGTGGAACTTTTGGTGATATAAGCGTGCTCTCATTTAATGGGAATAAAATTATTACAACTTCTGGAGGAGGAGCAATCGTAACCAAAACAATAGAACAAAAAAACAAAGCAGTTTTCTTAGCAACACAAGCAAGAGATACTGCACCACATTATCAACACAGTGAAATAGGTTATAACTACAGATTAAGCAATATATCAGCAGGAATTGGTCGTGGTCAAATGGAAGTACTCGATCAGCACGTTCAATTAAGAAGAGCAATGCATCAATTTTATAAAGAAATTATTAAGGAGGATGAAGGGATAACCTTGTTTTCGGAACCCAATAACGATTATTTTTCCAATCATTGGTTGTCAGTAATTACAGTAAATTCAGATAAAAAAAATGGAAAAACAAGAGAAGACTTAAGACTGTTTTTAGAGAGTGAAAACATTGAAAGTAGACCGCTGTGGAAACCGATGCATCTTCAGCCTATATTTGAACAAATGCCATATTATGGAGGAGTAATTTCTGAAAAATTATTTGAAAATGGTTTATGCTTACCTTCAGGATCGAATTTGAATGATGATGAAAAAGTAAGGATAAAAATGACCTTAAATAATTTTTAAGATTTTTTTAAGAAGTTATTTTTTTATACTTTTACTTTTAGAAATTAAAAATCTTTTGAAAGGAAATAAAAATACAATTAGAGAAGTGCTTTCAAGTGCCTTTGACATGAATAATTTAAGTTTCAACATTAAAAATCTTGGCTATTTACCAAGATGGATAATATTGATGTTAGATATATTTATGGTAATGGCGTCTGGGTTAATTACTTTTTTTCTATTTCAAGGATTGAAATTAAACTATATTCCAAAGCAATATATTGTTTTTGGAATGCTTTTTTACATTGGAGTAAACATTTTTTATTTTTGGATTTTTAGAACTTACTCAGGTATAATAAGGCATTCTTCATATATTGATGCTTTAAAAATTTTTACTGCTCAGTTTGGAACTTTTTTTACACTATTAATATTAAATTTCTTTTTAATACTATTTGACAAACAAAAAATTTATTTAACAACTGGTATATTTATTAACTCGGTATTTTCTTTCTGTTTTCTTTTTTTCTACAGGATTATTGTAAAACAAACTTTTGAAAATTTTTTTAGAGAAAATAGCGATGTTAAAAAACTAACTGCATTAATTTATGGTTCTAATAATAATGCAATAGCTGTTGCAAATGCATTACAAGCAGAAAATCCTGGTCGATTTATCTTAAAAGGATTTATTGATAAAAACAACTTGAATACTGCAAAAAGAATCCTCAATTTGCCAATTTTACCAATTAAAAAAAGCATCCCTATATTAATGCGATACAAAAATATAGAAGCATTAATTATTGCAGATAAAGATCTTTCCAAAGATGAACGTCTATCCATTGTAGAGGAATGTATTGAATACAATTTTAAGGTATTTACCATTTCATTAATAACAGATTGGGAAGATCAAAAAGAAATTTCTAGAAACATAAAGAGTTTTGAAATACAAGATTTATTAGAAAGAAAACCAATTGTTCTTGATACAAATTCAATTTCTAGTAAACTAAATGGGAAATCTATTTTGGTGACAGGTGCAGCTGGTTCCATAGGTAGTGAAATAGTAAGACAGGTAATCAATTTCAATCCCCAAAAAGTAATTATATTAGATCAAGCGGAAACGCCTCTACATAGTTTATCACTTGAATTAATTGCTCTAAACTCCAAAATAGAAGTAGTCAATTTGATTGCTGATATTAGAGATTATGATACACTAGATAAAGTTTTCAAAACATATACTCCAAGTGTTGTCTACCATGCAGCCGCATACAAGCACGTACCAATGATGGAAGAAAACCCCTCACAGGCTATATTTACCAATGTAATGGGAACCAAGAATGTGGCAGATTTATCACACAAATATGGAGTGGAACGTTTTGTAATGGTATCAACAGATAAGGCTGTTAATCCAAGTAGTGTAATGGGTGCTAGCAAGCGAATAGCAGAAATGTATGTACAGTCTAAGCATTTTAAACATAAAAATTTAGGCTCGGAACATCAAACCAAATTTATAACAACACGCTTTGGAAACGTATTAGGATCTAATGGGTCAGTGGTACCCTTATTTACAAAGCAAATTCAAGAGGGCGGTCCAATCACAATTACACATCCAGAAATTATCCGCTACTTCATGACAATACCAGAGGCTTGTCAATTGGTACTTGAAGCCTGTTCAATGGGAAATGGTGGAGAAATCTATATTTTCGACATGGGTAAACCAGTTAAAATTATTGATTTGGCTAGAAAAATGATTCGACTAGCAGGATATAAACCAGATGTTGATATAAAAATAAAAATTGTAGGCTTACGTCCAGGAGAAAAATTATATGAAGAGTTGTTGAATGATTCAGCTAAAAATTTACCGACTCATCATGAAAAAATTATGATTGCTGAGGAAGTTTGTGATGAATTTACAGTTGTAAACAATGCTGTAAATGATTTAATCAAAACTGCAAAAGAATCTAATGAAGAATTAATCGTTTCAAAAATGAAAAGTCTTGTTCCCGAATTCAAAAGTTTAAATTCTGTATTTGGCTCATTAGATATCGAGGTTAAAGATTATTCATATGTATATACAAAATAGTCAGCTATTATATAGACTTTTGTATATTTGCAATCAAAAACATAATGAAAATAATAAATCGTTTCATAGCTTTTAGTACTATTATCATATTTGCTGTATCATGCGCGTCTAGAACTGATATGGCTTATTTAAACGATATTGAAAATCAAAAAAATTCTGATGCATCTTCCAATTATGAGATTAAGCTTCAAAAAGATGACATGCTAAGCATTATTGTTTCAGCAGAAAATCCCGAAGTAACATATCCATTCAATCTGCCACAAATTCAAGTGAATTATTCAGTTGATGGAAAGCAAGAAGGTATAAAAACATATTTAATAGACAAAGAAGGATATATAGATTTTCCGGTTCTAGGTAAAGTAAAGTTAGATAATTTAACAAGGTTAGAAGCAAATAAGAAATTGTCCGAAATGATTTCTAAGCATATAAAAAATCCAAGTGTTAATTTGAAAATTTTAAACTTTAAGGTATCCGTTTTAGGAGAAGTTAACAAACCAGGTAGTTTTCCAGTACAAAGTGATAGAGTAACTCTTTTAGAGGCATTGAGTATGGCTGGAGATATGACAATATTTGGCAAAAGAAACAATATCCTACTTATTAGAGAAGCAGATGGTAAAAAAAGTTTTAATAGAATAGATATCACTAAATCCGATTTTATCCAATCCCCATATTATTACTTGTCTCAAAATGATGTAATTATTGTAGAACCCAACAAGACCAAAATCAATTCGTCTAATTATGGGCCAAATATTACAGCAACTATATCATCTTTATCATTGTTAACCACAATAATATTATTAATTACAAGAAACTAATGCAAGAACATACTTCTTTACAAAAAGAAAAAACAGAGACAAGCATCAGTCTTAGAGATGAGCTTGATAAATATTTGGTTCATTGGAAGTGGATTTTGTTGAGTGTTTTTGCTTGTTTATTGCTTGCGACAATTTACCTCAGATACGCTGTTCCTCAATATAAAGCTTCATCAACCATACTTGTAAAAGATGATAGAAAAGGAGGTTTACAGTCTGAATTAGCCGCTTTTTCAGATTTAGGACTTACAACAGGACTGAAAAGTAATGTCGATAATGAAATTGAGATTATAAAGTCGAGAACAGTTGTTGAAAAGGCCATCAAAAAATTGGGTTTCAACGTTGCTTTTTATGCTAATGCTAGAGTCAAAGAAGTTGAACTATACAAGGATCGCCCTTTTGAATTCCTTTTCTTTAACGAAAAAGAAAAATTTTTTGAAGAGAATAAAGCCTTCGAAATAAACCTCGTAAATTATTCGTCATTTGAATTGTTCAAGGATGAAAAATCAATCGGAAAATATAAGTTTGGGCAAAAAATATCCTTTAAAGATGCAGATTTAGTAGTCTATAATAAATTACCTAAAAAAAATGATGATGTTAAAAATAGCGAATATAAAATTATTGTCAGTAGCCTAAAGAATGTTGTTCAAAATTATGTGTCAAGATTAAATGTTGCTCCTATAAATAAAAATTCAAGTGTTGTCGAGTTATCAATTACGGATCCTGTAAAAGAAAAAGCAGAAGATTTTATAAATGCTGTTGTAGAAATATATAATCAAGATGTAATCGATGATAAAAAGTTTATTTCTGAAAAAACACAAAACTTTATTCAAGATCGTTTAAAAATAATTTCGGTTGAATTAGGTGATGTAGAAAAAAATGCAGAACAGTATAAAAAATATAACAATGTAACAGATATAGTTTCAGAAGCAGGTTTGTATATACAAAATTCGGCCATTTTTGAAAAAGAACTAATAGAAACCGAAACACAGTTACGTGTTGTATCATCTATGCAGGACTTTATGAATAAAAAAAGCAAAGATGAATTAGTACCTACCAATATCTTGCCTGGAGATGCAAGTTCATTGTCATTAATAATGCAGCATAACGAACTCATTTTGCAAAGAAACAGATTGGTTAAAGATGGTACCTTAAGCAACCCAGTAATTCAAAATATTGACTCAAAGATTGATGAGACTAATAAAAATATCAATGAAGCTATTGCCAGACTTAAGGCCTCACTTACTATAAAAAAATTAGACTTAGAGAAACAAGATAATACATTAAGAGGTAAAATTTCTCAAATACCAACTCAGGAAAGAGAGTTTAGAGTTATTGATAGACAGCAAAAAATAAAAGAAAGTTTGTATTTATACTTACTGCAAAAACGAGAAGAAATAGCAATTTCATTAGCCGTCACTGCTCCAAATTCCAAACTAATTGACAGTGCATTAGCAAGTAATACTCCTGTGTCTCCTGTAAAAAGAATGATATACCTAATAGCATTAGCACTTGGATTAATTATCCCAATTGGTGTTATATATCTTTCTCAATTGCTAGATACTAAAGTTAAATCTCGTCAAGATATAGAAGGAAAGACAACTATTCCGTTTCTTGGAGATGTGCCAAAATCAGATTCTCACGAAGAACTTATTAGTACAAACAGTCGTTCTAGTTCAGCCGAAGCCATAAGAATTGTAAGAACTAATGTTGAGTTTATGTTGGCAAATGTGCCTCAGGATAGTGCCAAAACAATTTTTGTGACTTCAACAATCCCTAAAGAAGGAAAAACATTCATGGCAATTAATTTAGCCAGTACTATTGCTTTATCAGGAAAAAAAGTTTTACTTATTGGATTAGATATTAGAAATCCAAAATTAGATGAATATGTTATGCTCCCTTCTAAAGGATTGACTAATTTTCTTTCTAAATCAAATGAAAATATTGATGACTATATAATAAAACATGAAGGATTCGAGCAATTTTATATTCTACCTTCAGGTGTGATACCTCCAAATCCAGTTGATTTGTTAATGAATGATAAGTTGACACATTTATTTGAAGCATTAAAAAAACAATATGATTATATAGTAGTTGATACAGCACCTGTAAGCCTTGTTACTGACACCTTGTTAATCGCCAAGAATGCAGATGCCTTCATATATGTAATGCGTGCAAATTATCTCGATAAAAGATATGTTAAAGTAGCTGAAGCTTTTTATAATGAAAAAAAGCTTCCTAATATGGCTATTGTTTTAAATGATACCCATTGGGGCAAATCTTATGGATACGGATACGGTTATGGATACGGATATGGTTATGGATACGGACAAGAAATAAAAAGTGAATCTTGGTTTCAAGCGATTGTAAAAAGAATCTTTAAAAACTAAAGAAGCTATTATTTTCAATAGCTTCAATTAACGGTTTGCTATCCTTTATTGCTATTTTGCTGTAAAATGCATCGATGTGTTTTTTATGATGAATATCTGAACCAACATAATCAATTAACCCTTCTTGCAACAAGAAATCTGTAGTTTTCATAGCTTCACTACCATAATAACCAACAGTTGAGAGAAGATTTAGTTGAAATAAGCAACCGCTTTTCTTTAGCTTTTTATACTCATTTGTCGATTTATGATAAAATGAGTATCTTTCAGGATGTGCTAAAATTGGAATATATCCCGCAACTTGTAATTTGAAAATGATATCATAAAGTTGAATAGGAGGATTTATATATGACATTTCTACTAAAACGTAATTGTCTTTTAATGTTAAAATTTCATTTCGATTTAGTAATTCTACAAAATGGTCGTTTAATAAATATTCTGCGGCAACATTTAATTTGATATTTATTGATTTTTCCGCAAATAAAGAAAGTGTTTCACTATGATTTTTTATAATGCTCTCCTTTGAATTATCCCAAACTCCACTGTAAACATGCGGAGTAGCAATAAGCTGTGAAAA
>CAZLEU010000031.1:0-26166 GCA_964558625.1 uncultured Flavobacterium sp. | reverse complement strand
GTACTGCTACTAAACCAAGACTTTCGGTATTCAGAAGTAATAAAGAAATCTACGCACAACTTATTGATGATGTGAATGGAGTAACTTTATTAGCTGCATCTTCAAGAGAAAAAGAAGTAGGTAAAGGTACAAACGTTGAAATAGCAGCTACAGTTGGAAAACTTGTTGCTGAAAAAGCGTTGAAAGCCGGTATAGAAAATGTTACCTTTGATAGAGGAGGATATTTATATCACGGTCGTATAAAATCATTAGCAGAAGGCGCAAGAGCTGCCGGACTTAAATTCTAATAGTATGTCTAATAAATACAAAAACGTAGAGTTAGTTAAACCAAGTGGTCTTGAATTAAAAGATCGTCTAGTTAGTGTAAATCGTGTTACTAAAGTTACAAAAGGAGGTAGAGCATTTGGTTTTTCTGCTATTGTAGTCGTAGGTGATGAAAATGGAGTTGTTGGACATGGTTTAGGAAAATCTAAAGATGTTTCTGAAGCTATCGCTAAAGCGGTTGAAGATGCAAAGAAAAATTTAGTTAGAATTCCTTTAAGTGGTCAATCTGTTCCTCACGAACAAAAAGGTAAATTTGGTGGTGCACGAGTGTTCTTAATGCCTGCATCTCATGGTACAGGGGTTATTGCTGGAGGGGCTGTTCGTTCAGTTCTTGAGTCAGTAGGTATTCACGATGTATTATCAAAATCTCAAGGATCATCAAATCCTCATAATGTTGTAAAAGCAACTTTTGATGCTTTATTACAAATGAGAAGCGCCCATACTGTTGCAAAACAAAGAGGAGTTTCTTTAGAAAAAGTTTTTAAAGGTTAATCAAGGAAATTATGGCTAAATTATTAGTAAAACAAGTACGAAGTAAAATCAATTGTCCTCAAAGCCAAAAAAGAGGTTTAGAAGCTCTTGGTCTTCGTAAAATGGGACAAGTTGTAGAGCATGATTCTAATCCTGCTATCCTTGGAATGATAAATAAAGTTAAACACTTAGTTTCCGTAGAGGAAGTTAAATAACAATTATAGTTATGAATTTAAGTAACTTGCAACCTGCTGAAGGTTCTACGCACAATCAAAACAAAAGAGTTGGTAGAGGAGAAGGTTCTGGAAAAGGTGGTACTTCTGCAAGAGGCCACAAAGGAGCTAAATCTCGTTCTGGTTATTCTAGAAAGATTGGATTTGAGGGAGGACAAATGCCTCTTCAAAGACGTGTTCCTAAGTTTGGTTTTAAAAACATTAATCGTAAGGAGTATGAAGGTGTAAATCTTGATACATTGCAGTTATTAGTTGACAATGGATTGGTGAAAGATACTGTTGATATGACAGATTTTATTTCTAATCGTTTAGCAACTAAAAATGAAACGGTTAAAATTTTGGGAAGAGGAGAATTAAAAGCCAAATTAAAAGTTTCTGCTCACAAATTCACTGCTACTGCTAAAGCTGCAATAGAAGCTGCTGGTGGAGAAGCTGTAACATTATAATTTTTCAAGTAAAATGAAGAAATTTTTTGAATCATTAGCCAATGTTTGGAAAATTGAGGAACTAAAAAATAGAATCCTAATTACTTTAGGACTATTATTGGTTTATCGATTCGGAGCTCATGTGACTCTTCCAGGTATTGATGCTACTCAATTGAATAGTTTAGCGGGTCAAACCAAGAATGGTATTGGTTCAATTCTTGATATGTTTACTGGTGGTGCTTTTTCAAAAGCATCTGTATTTGCACTAGGTATTATGCCTTATATTTCTGCATCTATTGTGGTACAATTAATGGGGATTGCTATCCCTTATCTACAAAAACTTCAAAAAGATGGTGAAAGTGGTAGAAAGAAAATTAACCAAATCACGCGTTGGTTAACTATCGGAATTACTTTAGTTCAAGGACCTGGTTACATATATAATCTATATAGAACATTACCTAGTAACGCATTTTTGTTAGGTTTTGATTCTTTTTCATTCTTGTTTTCATCAGTGTTAATTCTTACTACAGGAACAATTTTTGCGATGTGGTTGGGTGAAAAAATTACTGATAAAGGAATTGGAAATGGAATTTCTCTATTGATTATGATAGGAATTTTAGCTAGACTACCTCAAGCTTTTATTCAAGAATTTACATCAACAATAACCAATAACAATGGTGGACCTATGTTGTTAGTTCTTGAAGTAATTGGATGGTTGTTAGTTATTATTACATGTGTACTGCTTGTTATGGCTGTCAGAAGAATACCTGTACAGTATGCAAGAAGAACTGTGTCTGGAGAGTTTGAACAAGACGGCAACAGACAATGGATTCCTCTAAAATTGAATTCTGCTGGAGTTATGCCAATTATTTTTGCTCAAGCTATTATGTTTATTCCTGCTGCAGTTGCTGGTTTGTCAAAATCAGAAACTTCACAATCAATAGCTGGTACCTTTAGCAATATGTTTGGTTTTTGGTATAATTTTGTATTTGCATTATTAATTATTGTATTTACATTCTTTTATACTGCGATAACAGTTCCAACAAATAAGATGGCAGATGATTTAAAAAGAAGTAGTGGATTCATTCCTGGTGTTAAGCCAGGTGTTGAAACCTCAGATTTTTTAGATAAAATCATGTCTTTAATTACTTTCCCAGGATCTTTATTTCTTGCATTAATTGCTATATTCCCTGCTATTGTAGTGAGTTTAGGTGTGCAACAATCATGGGCAATGTTTTTTGGAGGAACATCATTAATCATTATGGTTGGTGTTGCTATTGATACAATTCAGCAAATAAACTCATACATATTGAACAAACAATATGATGGTTTGATGAAGACAGGTAAGAATAGAAAAGCAGTAGCTTAACTTATGGCTAAACAATCAGCAATAGAACAAGACGGATCAATAATTGAAGCATTATCTAATGCAATGTTCCGTGTAGAATTAGAAAATGGACATATTGTAATTGCCCATATTTCAGGAAAGATGCGTATGCATTATATCAAATTATTACCTGGTGATAAAGTGAAACTGGAAATGAGCCCTTATGACCTGTCAAAAGCAAGAATTACTTATAGATATTAAAGATATTCAAAATGAAAGTAAGAGCATCAGTAAAAAAGAGAAGTGCCGAGTGCATTATCGTTCGTAGAAAAGGTAGATTATACGTAATCAACAAAAAGAATCCTAGATTTAAACAAAGACAAGGATAATTATGGCAAGAATAGCAGGGGTAGATATACCTAAAAACAAGAGAGGTGTTATAGCACTAACCTATATCTTCGGAATAGGTAAAAGTAGAGCTATTGAGATTTTAGAAAAAGCTCAAGTTAGCCAAGATAAAAAAGTTCAAGATTGGAACGATGACGAAATCGGTGGAATCCGTGACGCTGTATCGTACTACAAAATTGAAGGAGAACTACGTTCTGAAACTTCATTAAACATCAAACGTTTAATGGATATCGGTTGTTACAGAGGAATTCGTCATAGATCAGGTCTTCCATTACGTGGACAAAGAACTAAGAACAATTCTAGAACAAGAAAAGGTAAAAGAAAAACTGTTGCTAACAAGAAAAAAGCAACTAAATAATTAGTAATATGGCTAAAGCAAGTACAAAAAAACGTAAAGTTATTATTGAATCTTCTGGCGAAGCGCATATTAATGCCACTTTCAATAACATTATCATTTCGTTAACGAATAAAAAAGGTGAAGTTATTTCTTGGTCTTCAGCAGGTAAAATGGGTTTCAGAGGTTCGAAAAAGAACACTCCTTATGCAGCTCAAATGGCAGCAGAAGATTGTGGTAAAGTAGCATTAGAAGCTGGTCTTAAAAAAGTAAAAGTTTACGTTAAAGGTCCAGGTAACGGAAGAGAATCTGCTATCAGATCAATACACAATTCAGGAATTGAAGTAACTGAAATTATCGACGTTACTCCAATGCCACACAACGGATGTCGTCCTCCTAAAAGACGTAGAGTATAATGATTGTTGAATTTATTTCAACATCTTTATAAATTTAATAAGTATAACAAAAGATAGAAACCAGATTATCGAAGGATTTAGACCTGAATTCATAATCTCTATCTAAAAACAATTTAAAATGGCAAGATATACTGGTCCAAGCACAAAAATTGCTCGTAAATTTGGCGAAGCAATATTCGGAGAAGACAAAGCCTTCGAAAAAAGAAATTACCCTCCAGGGCAACATGGTTTAGCAAAAAAGAGAGGTAAAAAATCAGAATACGCAGTACAGTTAATGGAAAAGCAAAAAGCTAAGTACACTTACGGTATTCTCGAAAAACAATTCAGAAACTTATTCGAAAAAGCAGCAGCTTCTAAAGGGGTAACAGGTGAAATCCTTTTACAATTATGTGAGGCTCGTTTAGACAACGTAGTTTTTAGAATGGGTATCGCTTCTTCAAGAAGAGCAGCTAGACAAATTGTTTCTCACAGACACATCACTGTAAACGGAGAGTTAGTAAACATTCCATCGTACCACTTAAAAGCAGGAGATGTTGTTGCAGTTCGTGAAAAATCTAAATCTTTAGAATCTATCGAGCGCTCTTTGGCTAATGCTAAAAACGTGTACGAATGGATTACATGGAACAACGATACTAAAGAAGGTACTTTTGTTTCTGTTCCTGCTCGTTTGCAAATTCCAGAAAATATCAAAGAACAATTAATCGTAGAGTTGTACAACAAATAATAATTGACAGTAGTCTAAATTATGGCAATATTTAATTTTCAGAAGCCCGATAAAGTTATCATGATCGATTCAACCGATTTTGAAGGTAAATTTGAATTTAGACCTTTAGAACCTGGTTATGGATTGACTGTTGGTAATGCCCTTAGAAGAGTTTTGCTTTCTGCACTTGAAGGTTACGCAATCACATCGGTGCGTATCGAAGGTGTAGACCACGAATTTTCTACTATCTCAGGAGTTGTTGAAGACGTTACTGAAATCATTCTTAATCTGAAACAAGTTCGTTTCAAACGTCAGATTGAAGACATCGATAACGAATCGGTTACTATTTCTGTAACTGGTAAAGATCAACTGACTGCTGGTGATTTTCAAAAATTTATCTCAGGTTTTCAAGTTCTTAATCCAGAGCTTGTAATCTGTAATTTAGATAGTAAAATCAAACTAAATTTCGAATTAACAATCGAGAAAGGTAGAGGTTATGTTCCTGCAGAAGAGAATAAAAAACAAAATGCAGCTATTGGTACCATTTTTACAGATTCTATTTTTACACCTGTTAAAAATGTAAAATACGCAATTGAAAACTTTCGTGTTGAACAAAAAACGGATTATGAAAAACTAGTTTTTGAAATCAAAACGGATGGATCTATTAATCCTAAAGATGCTCTAACTGAAGCAGCAAAAGTTTTAATACACCATTTCATGTTATTCTCTGACGAAAGAATTACTCTTGAGGCTGACGAAATTGCTCAGACTGAATCGTATGATGAAGAATCATTACACATGAGACAATTGCTTAAAACTAAGTTAGTAGATATGGACTTATCAGTAAGAGCATTAAATTGCTTAAAAGCTGCAGAAGTTGATACACTTGGTGATTTAGTATCATTCAATAAAAATGACTTAATGAAATTCCGTAATTTCGGTAAAAAATCTTTAACAGAATTAGATGAACTTGTTGCTGTTAAAAATTTAACCTTCGGCATGGATTTAGCAAAATACAAATTAGATAAAGAGTAAATTACTTCATATTTTGCTCTCCAAAGCGGATTGTAGCAAGATGAAGATTAAAAAAATACGTCATGAGACACGGAAAGAAAAACAATCACTTAAGCAGACAAACTGGACATAGAAAAGCTATGTTGGCTAATATGGCATGTTCTCTTATAGAACACAAACGTATTAACACTACTGTTGCTAAAGCTAAAGCGTTAAAACAATTTGTTGAGCCGCTTATTACAAAATCAAAACAAGATACTACTCACAACCGTCGTATCGTTTTCGCTAACTTACGTAGCAAATATGCTGTAACAGATTTGTTCAGAGATGTTGCTGCTAAAGTAGGTGATCGTCCAGGTGGTTACACACGTATTATCAAAGTTGGAAATCGTTTAGGAGATAATGCTGATATGGCAATGATCGAATTAGTAGATTTCAACGAACTATACAACGGTGGTAAAAAAGAAGAGAAAAAAGCTAAAAGCCGTCGTGGTGGAAAAGCTAAAAAGGCTGAAGCTGCTGCGCCAGTTGCAGAAGAAAAAGCTCCAGAAACTCCTTCTGAAGAAACTACTGAAGAATCAGCAGAATAATGAATTCAATTTCATAAATAGTAAAAGGATAAGCTTTCGAGTTTATCCTTTTTTTTATGCCCAAATTCTATTTTGTCATTCTGTAAGAATCTGAAGCGAATGGCTCGGGCTTTATCCGTAAAGGCAATTCCCGCTTTTCCTTCCAATCTTTTCTTTTTTTACAAAAAGAAAAGGATTTCCAGTGCAATCGGGGCTAGAAAGCTAACCATTTGATTGTTTATAAACTTTAATAAAACAACTTTAGTATTAAATACGAATATCCTAAATTTGCAACACAACAACTAACTACAACGAATGAAATACGCAACACGACCACAAGCCATCTTACTTCTAGCTAACGGAACCATTTTTTACGGAAAATCTATCGGAATTTCTGGAACTACTTTTGGAGAAGTTTGTTTCAATACCGGAATGACAGGTTACCAAGAAATCTTTACAGATCCATCTTATTTTGGACAAATAATGGTAGCAACTAATCCTCATATTGGAAATTATGGAGTTAATGCAAACGAAGTAGAATCTGAAAAAATTATGATTTCTGGTTTGGTTTGCAAAAACTTTAGCTTCAACCATTCACGACCAGATTCTGAAAGTAATCTTTACGATTATTTTGAAAAGCAAAATCTAGTTTGCATTTCAGATGTCGATACAAGAGCCTTGGTGAGTTATATTAGAGATAACGGAGCACAAAACGCTGTAATATCAACTGATGGAACATCTATAGATGAATTGAAAAAACAATTAGCAAATGTCCCCGATATGAAAGGCCTTGAGTTGGCTTCAAAAGTTTCAACTACTGAGCCATATTTTTTCGGAGACGAAAATGCAACCTATAAAATTGCAGCTTTAGATTTGGGTATCAAAAGAAATATCTTAAGAAATCTTGCCCTAAGAGATTGCTTTATAAAAGTATTCCCTTACAATACTTCATTTGGTGATTTAAAAGCTTTTAATCCAGATGGTTATTTTTTGTCCAATGGGCCAGGTGATCCTGAGCCATTAGAGCAAGTACAAGAAACAGCCAAAAAAATGATAGCTTCAGACAAACCCGTTTTCGGAATTTGCCTTGGACATCAAATTATTGGTCTTGCCAACGGAGTTTCTACATACAAAATGTTTAACGGTCACAGAGGAATCAATCATCCTGTTATGAATATCTTGACAGGTAAAGGTGAAATAACCTCTCAAAACCACGGATTTGCTGTAAACAGAGAAGAATTAGAAAAACACCAAGATTTGGAAATTACACATTATCATATCAATGACAATACGGTTGCTGGTATGAAAATGAAATCTAAAGATTGTTTTTCGGTGCAATATCATCCAGAAGCTAGCCCAGGACCACATGATTCGTCTTATTTGTTTGACGAGTTTGTTACCGCAATGCAAAAATCCAAAAGTTTACAAGAAGTATAAGGAAACTCTCTTAGCCCTGATGGCAGTGGAAATCCTTAGGTTGCGGTTTTCGCTTTGCGAAAACCGCAACCTAAGATTGGAACGTACAGCAGGAATATGGATAACTGATAAATCCCAAGCCATCCGCTTCAAATTATACCATAATGACAATTACTAAAACGATTGCGTTTATAAGTTTTTTGATAGTAACGATTTAGAGTCTTTAAGATTGTTTAAATTTGTAGTATTGACAAAAAAGTGAATTAAAAATTAATAAAATCATAACAAATGAGTATTATAATAAAAGTACACGCTAGACAAATACTGGATTCAAGAGGAAATCCAACAATTGAAGTAGACGTAGTTACAGAGAATGGCGTTTTGGGACGTGCAGCTGTACCAAGTGGAGCGTCAACTGGAGAACACGAAGCAGTTGAATTACGTGATGGAGGAAAAGCTTACATGGGAAAAGGTGTTCTAAAAGCGGTTGACAATGTAAATACAAAAATAGCTCCCGAATTATTAGGAACTTCTGTTTTTGAACAAAATCTTATCGATCAAATCATGATAGATTTAGATGGAACTGCAAATAAAGGAAACCTTGGTGCTAATGCAATCTTAGGAGTTTCTTTAGCTGCAGCAAAAGCTGCAGCAAATGAATTAGGATTACCATTATATCGATATGTTGGTGGTGTTTCTGCAAACACTTTACCAGTTCCAATGATGAATATTATCAATGGTGGTTCACATTCTGATGCGCCGATTGCTTTTCAGGAGTTTATGATTATGCCAGTAAAAGCAACTACGTTTACACATGCAATGCAAATGGGAACGGAAATTTTTCATAACTTGAAAAAAGTTTTACATGATAGGGATTTGTCAACTGCAGTTGGTGATGAAGGTGGTTTTGCACCTAACTTAGCCGGTGGTACTGAAGACGCCTTAGATACTATCAAAAAAGCGGTTGAAAATGCGGGTTACAAGTTTGGTGATGAAGTAATGATTGCTTTAGATTGTGCGGCATCTGAATTTTACGTGGATGGAAAATATGATTATACAAAGTTTGAGGGGCCAACTGGTAAAGTAAGAACATCAAAAGAACAAGCAGAGTACATGGCAGAATTAGCTGCTAAATATCCAATCATTTCTATTGAAGATGGAATGTATGAAAATGACTGGGAAGGGTGGAAATATTTGACAGAGCTAATAGGTGATAAAGTACAATTAGTAGGTGACGATTTGTTTGTAACAAATGTAGAGCGTTTGGCAACTGGAATTGAAAAAGGAATTGCAAATTCAATCTTGATAAAAGTAAATCAAATAGGTACATTGACCGAAACAATAGCTGCAGTGAACATGGCTAAAAACGCAGGATATACATCTGTAATGTCACACCGCTCTGGAGAAACTGAAGACAATACAATAGCCGATTTAGCGGTTGCATTAAATTGTGGTCAAATTAAAACAGGTTCTGCATCACGTTCAGATAGAATGGCAAAATACAATCAATTATTAAGAATTGAAGAAGAATTGGGAGATACAGCATATTTCCCTGGATTGAAAGCTTTTAAGCAATAATATAATAAATTGTCATTTAGTTCGCTGTGGCGAATAAAAATATAAAAACCCTTTTTAAGTTTCTGACTTTAAAGGGTTTTTTATTTAAATAAATCGAATTCTCGACCAAACCTATCGAATTCTAATTTTGAACGGGTTTTTTAAATGGAAAGTTTACTTTTGTTTAGAATATTGTCTTATGAAGTCAAAACTACTTTTAGCGATTCTTTTATCTTTTACTTTGTTTGTCTCTGCACAAAATAAAGTAATTGACAGTTTGACTTTACAGTTAAAAAATACAAAAAGCGATATTGTAAGGGCTAAAACGCTCAATGTTATCGCAAATGAATACAAGACAACTAATCCTAAATTGATGCTTGAAAATGCTAACAAAGCATTGCTTCTGTCGAAAAAAATTGGATTTAAAATAGAAGAAGGTAATTCATATCATCATATTGGAAACGCCAATATTATTCTTGGGAATTATGCACTTGCGCTAGATAATTTTTCAAAAGCGCAAACAATATTTGAAAACGAAATGTTGATTGGTTCGGATCATAATATAAAAGAAATAAAAGAAGGCTTGGCTAGGGCTTATGGGAGTATTGGATTTGTTTTTATGGAGCAAAGTAATTATGCCAAAGCATTGCAGTTCAATTTTAAAGCACTTAAAATTTTTGAAGCAACTAGAAACAACGAAAAACTATCTAGGATTTATAACAATATTGGTGTTATATATAAATCACAACAAGAATATTTTAAAGCTTTAGTTTATTATGAAAAATGCTTGGCAATTCAAGAAAATCTAAAAGACATCAACATTGGAACCACAACAAATAACATAGGATTAGTTTATTTGGAAAAGAAAGATTTTCCAAAAGCATTAGAATATTTTGATAAAGCACAATTATACTTTGATAGATATCCAAACCCATATGCTCTTGCTGATTTGAACTATAATTATGGATATTATTATAAAGAAATAAATAATATTGATAAAGCAATTGAGTACACAACCAAAGCTCTAAACGGTTACAGTACAATTGAAAATAAATTTGGAATTGCTAAAACCTATGCTAATTTAGGAGCTATTTATTTAGTTCAAAAGAAATACGATAATGCCCTTTCTTGTACTAATAAAGGATTAGCATTGGCTAAAGAATTAAAAATATTTGATCAAATACAGACTTTTGAAAAAACATTAAGTGAAATTTATGAAAAACAAAATGATCTTTCAAAAGCCTTAAAGCATTACAAACTATATAGTATTGCCAAAGATAGTGTTGCTAATACGGAAACAGTAAAAAACTCAATCAGAGCAGAAATGAATTTTGACTTTGATAGGAAAGAGATGCTTCAAAAAGAAGCTCAGATTAAAAGAGAAGTAGTGTATAGGGAGCAAGTCAAATCCAATCGTTTGAAAATCTTTTTTTCTGTTTTTTCTGTTTTATTGGTAACAGGCTTTGCTTTTGTGCTTTATAATAGAACTCAATTAAAAAAGCGCTTGACCCTTGAAAAGGAACTGGCAATATATGAGCAAAAGGCCCTACATTTGCAGATGAATCCACATTTTATTTTCAATTGTTTGGGCTCTATTTCAAGTTTTATTGTACAAAATAGTACAGATGCAGCAATTAAATATTTGGCTAAATTTTCTAAATTAATGCGATTAACACTCGAATATTCAAAAGAGTCGTTGATACCAATTGATAAAGAAATTGAAGGATTACAAAACTATCTCGAATTAGAACAGTTGCGTTTTAATAATTCTTTTCAATTCAAAATTAATAAATGCAAAGAGATTGAAGATGATGTTGCACTGCCACCATTGTTGTTACAACCATTTGTTGAAAATGCAATCATTCACGGGATAAACCCAAAAGTAAATACGGGACTCATAACGTTGGATTTTTATATTGAAAAGGATAGTTTGATATGTATTGTTACAGATAATGGAATGGGTATAAATCGTTCAAAAGCAATGAAAGAAAATTTGGTGTCAATGCATAAGTCCATGGCCCTTGATATAACAAATAAAAGGTTGCAAATGGTTGAAGATTCAACAGCAAAAGAGGCTAGGGTGACTATTGAAGAGATTGAAGAAATGGGAGAAATAAAAGGAACAAAAGTAACGGTAATTTTGCCATTACAATTCTTATCAATTTTATAAATATAACAAAGGAATATGATAACAGCTGTACTTGTAGATGACGATATTAACTTAAGAGAAGGAATGAAGGGACTATTAGCATTATATGCTCCTGATATCAAAATTATTGGTGAAGCTGATAGTGTTGCTAGTGGTGTGGATATATTGACTAAATTGGATCCTCAGGTTGTTTTTTTGGACATTCAAATGAATGATGGAACTGGATTTGATATGTTAGAAAGTTTATCCGAAATAAATGGAAAAGTGACCTCACATATTGTTTTTATTACGGCCTATGAACATTATGCAATTAAAGCTTTTCGTTTTAGTGCTTTAGATTTTCTGCTTAAACCAGTTAGTCCAGATGATTTAGAAAAAGTTATTGATAAAATTAGAAATGTTCTCGAAAAAGATAATGACTATTCGCATATCGATTTGCTTTTAGAAAACATTAGAAAAAAAGCAGATAATTTTAAAAGGATAGCTTTGTCTAATTCTGATGGTATTCATCTTTTAGATATAAGTGACATTATACGATGTGAAAGTGATGATAATTATACAAAGTTTTTTATCAAAAATAGAAAACCTATTTTAATTTCAAAAACATTGAAAGAATATGAAGAGCTATTAACTGAGCATGATTTTGTAAGAATCCACCAATCTCATCTAATTAATTTGGCTTATGTAAAGGCTTATGTAAAAAAAGATAACGGTTATGTTCTCATGACTGATGATTGTCAATTGCCTATATCACAGAGGAAAAGAGAACAATTACAAGAAATTTTATTAAGAAAATTAAATTAAAAGTATATTTTTGCAATACTAAACATCCCAAGTTTAACCAAACCTACTAGAAAATGAAAAAAATTATTCACCTTTTGCTTATATTGTTTTCGGGCATAGCAAGCAGTCAAATTATTGTTTTTGACGGCAATAGTTTCAAAAATAAATTGTTACAATCCAGTGTTGATAATTCAATTGCAAAGGATATTCTTGATGAAAACCTAAAAATTGATGCAAATGATGATGGAGAAATTTCACAGCAAGAAGCACTTTTGGTTTACAAATTGAATGTAAATCAATCTAGTATAACTAATTTAACGGGACTTCAATATTTTGTTAATATTCGTGAATTAATATGTTCACAAAATCTATTTCAAACTATTGATGTATCAACTTTAATTTATCTAAATGTTTTAGATGTATCAAATAACATAAATTTGCTTTCAATTTATGCTAAAAATGGTAAAAATGAAACCATAAGTTTTGGTGGAAACAACCCCAATTTGGTATATATTTGTGCTGATGAAAGTCAAATCAGTAGTCTAGAAGACGGCGGAATTGGTAATCCAAATTATATTGTCAATGATTATTGTTATATGGCTCCAGGAGGAAAACACAATAAAATAAAAGGCAAAATAATTTTTGATTCACAAGCAAATGGTATCGATATTTCCGATTTACCATTTCCAAATATGAAGTTAAAATGCTCAATAAATAGTAACGATTTAGAGTCTGTCACTAATTCTTCTGGGGATTTTGTTTTTTACACAAAGGAAGCAGGAAGTTTTTCTTTATTGCCTAGTATAGAAAATTCCGAATGGTTTACATTGACCTCTTCACCTGTTTTGGGTTCCTTTACAGATAGTAACAACAATGTTTATAATCATGATTTTTTCATAACCCCAGTCGGTACCCATTATGATGTTGAAGTTATGATTGTTCCCAAATCATTTTCATTATTGGGTTTGACAGCTAGTTATGAAATTGTAATAAGAAATAAAGGGAATCAACCACATACTGGTCAAGTGCATATTAACTATAATCAGCTCCAACTTAGTTTTGTAGATGCGACTCTGCCAGTAGCCAGTTCACTTGGGCTTTTAACACATTCTTATACCAACTTACTACCTTTTGAAACTAGAACATTTACTGTTAATCTTAATTTGAGTCCATCGGTTTTGATAAATGATATGCTTCAATTTAATGTTATTGCAGATCCTAATGGAGAAGAAGAGTCTACACAAGGAGATAATACATTTGTTTATAGACAAAGAGTGACCAACAATAATACTGTAAATACAATTAGTTGTATGGAAGGTGATTCATTACCTACTTCAGCAATAGGAGAATATCTTCATTATGATATTAATTTTGAGAATACAGGAAACCAAGTTGCTAAGCACGTAATGGTAAAAACTATTTTTGACTCTTCTAAATATAACCTTGAAACCTTACAAATATTAGATGCTTCATTACCATATGAATCAAGAGTTGAAAATGGAGAAACCTTATTTTTATTTAGAAATGCTAATCTGGGTGGTCCTGGTGGTTCTGGCGGAATCTTATTGAAAATTGCGTCTAATAATGATTTGCCTTCGGGTTCTACAGTTTCTAGTGAAGCCGAAATCTTTTTTGATTATGAAAGTAATATTATGCCATTGGTTACCAATACTAATCCTGCAAACACGACTTATCAAAGTTTGAATACTTCAATCGTTAATTTTGATGATTCAATTCTCGTTTATCCTAATCCAGCAAGTTCAGTTATAACTATTGATTCTGATCTTGAAATAACTTCTGTTCAACTTTATGATGTTTATGGAAGGTTGTTACAAACAAATTTGACATCCAATGATAAGGTTATTCTTGATATAGCCAAAAGAACTGAAGGAACTTATTTCTTGAAAATAACTTCTGTAAAAGGTCAAAAAGTTGAAAAAATAATAAAAGAATAGTAAATCCAATTAACATAAAAATGCCATCCAATATCTAAATTGAGATGGCATTTTTATTTTTTAGCTTTTAAGGCGATTTTTAGTTTTTCAATTTCTAATGGTTTTAACAAAAAATCATTGAAGTAAACATTATATTCTTCATTGTCTTTGGCGGCAATATCTGCTGTTAAACCAAATATTGGAGTTTCTTTGTTTGGATTATCTAATGTTCGGATATTTTTAGCAGCTTGATAACCATCTAGTATAGGCATGTGTATATCCATCAAAATATAATCATAATTGTTTATTTGAGATTTTTCAGTAGCTTCTAATCCGTTTTTTGCATGATCTCCAATTATACCCCAATTGGATAATAACTTCATAGCAATCATGGCATTAATAGCATTGTCTTCGGCTAATAATACTTTAATTCCGTTTACTTCATTTTTAAAATTTACTTGATCATTAAGTTCAAGGTTTTGAGATTTCTTTAGTTTTAATTCAAAAGAGAAAACCGAACCTTTTCCAAAAATACTTTGTATTTGTATTTCGCTGTTATGAAGTTCAATCAATTTTTTCGTTATTGATAATCCTAAACCTGCTCCATCTTTTTTTCGAGTAATACCATTTTTTAATTGAGAAAAACTTTCAAAAACTCTATCAAGATTTTCTTTTTCAATGCCAACACCTGTATCTGAAACCTTGAATAATAGAATATCGTAATTTGGAGTTTGCTTAGTTACTTTAATCTCAAGTTTTACACTTCCAATATCCGTAAATTTGATGGCATTATTTACTAAATTCCCTAATATTTGAGTGATTTTTGTCTCGTCAATAAGATAATATTCATAAATATCAGGGTCTAATTTGAGTTTAAATTCGATTCCTTTTTCTCTTGCTTGAATATCATATGTATTCCAAAAACTTTCTAAAAATAACTTGATATTGCTTGCATGAACATCTAAATGCATTTTGCCCAAATCCAATTTGGTATAATCCAAAATGTCATTTATTATTTGCATTAAATGATTGGCAGAAAACGTAAGCGAATCTACTAAGACCTTATCCTCAACATGTGAGTTTTCGCTTAGCATTCTTGCAATAGTAGTTACAGCATTTAATGGCGTTCTAATTTCATGACTCATGGTAGATAGGAACTCCTGTCTTACCCTTGCGATTTGTTCTATTTTATTTGTTTTGGCAATTAATTTTGTCTTTTCATGATTGAATTCAGCCTCTTTTTGCATTGCCTGCATTCTAACTAAAAGATCATAATTTTCAATTATCTTGATGTTCTGAGTATTAAATACTGCCTCTTTTTCTTCCAAATAGAGTTCAAGATTTTCTATTGTTTTTTCTAAGTTTTTTTCACTCTTATAAACAAGGTAAGATAAATAGATTAGTTTTATTTTAATAAGAGCGATGTTATAGAAATTACATATCTCCAATCCAATTAAAATGTATTTTTTTGCTAAATCAATTTTCTTTGTTTCAAAATAAAGTTTAGCCAATTTATTATAGACCATAACCAATCCAACACGATCACCCATTTTTATATGCATGTCTATCGATTCAAGAAAATCTGCTTCGGCCTCAGGATATTTTCTTTCAACTAAATAGATTTTTCCTCTACCATAGATAGAGTAGGCAAGTCCACGTAAATCACCCGTTTTTTGTTTTACATTTATTGCTTTAACAATAATCTCCCATGCCAAGTCAATATTGTTGTTTTTTAAATAAATTCCCGAAAGATTATTGTTGGCGTTTGACTCAAGATTAAGGTCATTTATTTTTTTGGCAGCTATGATTGCATTTTTATGAGATTGAATTGCTTTTTGCTCATCTCCAGTAAACTCATAAACAGCTCCCAAGGCTTTCTCGCAACGTGAGATGTTAAAGTAGTCATTATGGTTTTTATATATAATTAAGGCGTCAATAAGATATACAACACCCATTTGAAAATTATTTGTTTTATAATAAAAACCAGCTAGGTTGTATTTACACTCAGCAATTCCTATTTCGTCATTTTGTTTTTCAAATAAATGGATACTTTTTTGTGATAGATTGAACGATTCATCATACCTACCTGTAATCATATAATAAAGGGATAGCTGTGATAAACATTTGGCTTTTAGATTGTCTAAATCATCAATTTTGCATAACTCTAGAGCACTAGTAGCAAGCTCAATACTCAAGTCGAGATTGTTTATTCTTGATGCGAAAGATCTTTCTAAAAGGGAATTGATTTGGGCTTTAATTTCCTGCATTAGTAGATTTGGGATAAATGCTTTTAGATAATATTTAATTTAAGTCTTAATGTTTATTCACTTTTCTTTATACACAAAGGATTGCTTTGTAAAACCAAAAGTAAGAAAAAAATAATTGCTTTCAAAATCAGTTACTTACTTTAAAGTAAATTAACCGTTTTTATCTTCTTTTTTGATTTTATTGGAGTACTTTTTCGATATTGTATATTAATTTTGCAATAATTATTAAATTATTAACGAAATGCTATCTGATTTTGTTTTTTAATTAAAATGTAATTTCATAGCTTTGTTAAATTATTAATTTATCAGATTTATTTCCAAATTTATATCATGTCAAAAACAGCAATATTAGAATACGATGGCAAAAAATATGAGTTTCCAGTTATTATTGGAAGCGAGAACGAACCAGCTATCGATATCGAGAAATTACGTGCCTTAACTGGTGCTATTACTTTAGATCCAGGTTATAAAAATTCAGGTTCATGTAAAAGTGACATAACATTTCTTGATGGTGAAGAAGGAATTTTACGTTATAGAGGTTATGCGATCGAAGATTTAGCTGAAAAAGCAGATTTTCTTGAGGTATCTTACTTAGTAATTTTTGGAGAATTGCCAACAAAATCGCAGTTAGAACAATTTGAAACCGATATTAGAAAATACACTTTGGTAAACGAAGAAATGAAAAACATCATTGATGGTTTTCCAAAAACAGCACATCCAATGGGTGTTTTGTCATCGTTAACATCTGCATTGACTGCTTTTAATCCTAAGGTTGTTAATGTAGAAAACGAAAAAGAAATGTATGAAGCGGTTTGTAAAACAATGGGTAAATTCCTTGTTATTGCTACTTGGACTTATAGAAAAATGATGGGTTATCCTTTGAATTATTATGATAATACAAAAGGATATGTTGAAAATTTCATGCATTTAATGTTTGAATTGCCAACCGGACCTTATTCGACAAACAAATCAGTTGTTGATGCATTAGACAAATTGTTTATTTTACATGCAGACCATGAACAAAACTGTTCTACATCTACTGTTAGAATCGTTGGTTCATCTCATGCTGGTTTATTTGCGTCAATTTCTGCTGGTGTTTCTGCGCTTTGGGGACCATTACACGGGGGAGCCAATCAAGCGGTATTAGAAATGCTTGAAGATATTCAAAAAGATGGAGGTGATGCTGATAAATATTTAGCAAAAGCAAAAGATAAAGATGACCCTTTCCGTTTAATGGGATTTGGTCACAGAGTATATAAAAATTTTGATCCAAGAGCAAAAATTATTAAGAAAGCAGCAGATGAAGTATTGTCTACATTAGGAGTTGATGATCCAATTCTTCAAATAGCAAAAAAACTTGAAGAGTCTGCACTAGTTGATGATTACTTTGTATCAAGAAAGTTATACCCAAATGTAGATTTCTATTCAGGTATTATTTATCGTGCCTTAGGAATACCAACAGATATGTTTACGGTACTTTTTGCAATTGGACGTTTACCAGGATGGATAGCGCAATGGAAAGAAATGCGTGTAAACAAGGAGCCAATTGGAAGACCAAGACAGGTGTATACGGGTCATCCATTGAGAGATTTTATTCCTATGGAGAAAAGATAAAATTCTTTAAATACTTATAAACAAAAGCTTCGCTATTCGGCGGAGCTTTTTTATATTTGCCTTATGCCAAAAGCAAATTATATGTTACAATTAAATGTAAAAAATGAAACCTCAAGATTAAGAGCCGTTGTATTAGGTTCGGCAGTAAATAACGGACCGACACCAACTGCTGAAGAAGCTTATGATCCAAAATCTTTAGAGCATATTCTCGCTGGAACTTATCCTGTTGAAAATGATATGGTAAGCGAAATGGAAGCGTTTAACAAAGTATTTCAAAAATATAATGTAAACGTTTTTCGTCCAAAAATAATCGAAAATTATAATCAAATTTTTACTCGTGATATTGGTTTCGTAATTGATGACATTTTTATAAAAGCGAACATTCTTCCTGATAGAAATAGAGAGTTAGAAGCAATTCAATATGTAATTGACCAAATAAATCCGTCCAAAATTGTTCGTCCGCCAGATGAAGTACATATTGAAGGTGGAGATGTAATGCTCTGGAATGACTACATTTTTATAGGAACTTACAAAGGTTCTGATTATAAAGATTACATCACAGCTCGTACCAATATGCAAGGAGTTCAATACATCAAAGATTTGTTTCCAAACAAGATTGTAAAAGAATTTGACTTAGTAAAATCTAAATTAGAAGCTAGAGATAATGCGTTACACCTTGATTGCTGCTTTCAACCAGTAGGTACCAACAAAGGTATTATCTATAAAAGTGGTTTCCGTGAAGAATCAGATTACGTATATCTAGTAAAATTATTCGGAAAAGAAAACCTATTTCACATTACGCGAGACGAAATGTATCATATGAATTCTAATGTGTTTTCAATTGCACCAGATGTTGTGGTTTCTGAGAAAAACTTCACAAGATTAAACAATTGGCTAAGAGAACAAGGTTTTACAGTAGAAGAAATTCCATACGCAGAAATTGCTAAACAAGAAGGATTGTTGAGGTGTTCGACTTTACCTTTGATAAGAGATTAGAAAAATTTGTTTCAAGTTTCAAGTTGGAAAAACCTGAAACCTGAAACTTTAAACAAACTATAAAATGAAACAAACTACAAACTCCATATTAATGATTCGTCCAGTAGCGTTTAGGATGAACGAGCAAACGGCGGTAAACAATTATTACCAAAAAGTCCTTGAAGGATTAACCCCTGCAAATGTTAATGAAAAAGCGCAACAAGAGTTTGATACTTTCGTAAACAAATTAAGGATTGTCGGAATCGATGTCACGGTAGTTGATGATACTTTAAAACCAGATACACCAGACAGTATTTTTCCAAACAATTGGATTTCATTTCACGAAAATGGTGATGTAGTTTTATATCCTATGTTTGCCGAAAACCGTCGCGCCGAAAGACGTGAAGATATTTTAGATATTCTTGAAGCAAAAGGATACGAAATCAACGACGGAATTATGGATTACACATCTGCCGAAGAAGATGGTTTTTATCTTGAAGGGACAGGCAGTATTGTACTCGACAGAGAAAACGGAAAAGCTTATTGTGCACTATCACCAAGAGCAGATGAAGAATTATTCATAGAATTTTGCGAAGATTTCGATTTAAATCCAATTATCTTTGAAGCATTTCAAACCGTTGATGGCGAAAGAAAACTAATCTATCATACCAACGTTATGATGTGTATCGGTGATACATTTGCCGTAATCTGTGCAGATTGTATCGATGATAAAAAAGAACGGAAAATGGTTCTAGACAGCCTTCGCTCTGATGAAAAAGAAATTATCCTAATTACCGAAGAGCAAATGAATAACTTTGCAGGTAATATGTTAGAATTGCAAGGAGCAGACGAAAGACGCTATTTAATCATGAGTTCATCAGCGTATAATGCTTTAACCAAAAAACAAATAGCACAATTAGAAGAACATATCACAATTCTACATTCAAGTCTAGATACTATTGAAGCCTGTGGTGGAGGAAGTGCAAGATGCATGATGGCAGAAGTTTTTCTTCCAAGAAAATAAACTTTTTGTCACACTGAGCGCAGTCAAAGTGCTTTTTTAGATAAATAATCTCAAATTTCTATGTAAACAACCGTGGAATTTGGGATTTTTATTTTCAAATTTCGTGTTTCGTTACAAGTACTTTTCTAGATTCCTCTTATTATACTCAGAATTGCGCTGATGATATATTGAATACCAATAGCAACTGTTAAGAAGCCAACGATTCTTGAAATTGCAACAATTCCAGATGCACCCAAATATTTAGCCAAATAGTGAGCGCTTCTCAATACCAAGAATATTAGAAAAGAAACTACAAAAATAGAAAGTGTAGAAGATAAAATTTCGGGCGTACTATTATGGTCCTGATTAAAAGCTATTAATAACGATATAGAACCAGGTCCAGCAAGCATTGGCATTGCTAGTGGTGTCAAAGCAATTGAGTTTCTATGTTGCAGGTCCTCTTCAACTTCTTTACTAATTCCTTTTCTCTTTTTCGGATTGGCATTTAGTAAACCAAACCCCGAACTTGCAATTAAAATTCCACCAGCGATTCTAAGTGCCGAAATGGTAATTCCAAAAAAACTCAAAACATATTCACCTACAAAAAAGGAAATTAGTAAAATAATACAAACATTTATTGCTGTCAATAAGGAAACACGTGAACGTTCTGCTTTGTTATAATCTTGTGTCAAACCTACAAAAAATGGAATTGCACCAATCGGATTCAAAACCGAAAATAATGCACCCAATAAAACAAAAAAAGTATTTAAAAAGATTTCCATTTCTCTCAAATAAGATTAATTTTTCGGCAAAGATAGAGAAAGTATTATGCTTAAAGTTAAAATAAAGACAATTATGTGTAATTTTGTTGTATGAAAAACAAGAAAACATTAGTTCTTGGTGCATCCACCAAACCCGATAGATACGCTTTCAAAGCCATAACGATGCTTGTTGATAAAGGCCATTCTGTTATTGCCATTGGGCAAAATAAAGGTGAAGTTGCAGGAATATCCATTAGAACCAAAAATATTCCCTTAAAAAATATCGATACAGTAACCTTGTACCTTAATCCAATACGACAACGCGAATATTATAATTATATTATCGAAACAAAACCCAAAAGAGTAGTCTTCAATCCAGGAACCGAAAACCCAGAATTCTACCAACTTTTAAAATCCAATACTATTCAAGTCGAAGAAGCTTGTACATTGGTTTTATTGACAACCAATCAGTATTAATATCAGACTGAAGGTTGGAGCGAGTGGATCGGGCTTTGTCAGTGGTGGTAATTCCCGCTTTTCGTTCCAATCTTTTTTAAACCTGAAAGGTGTAAAAAGGATTTCCTCTACAATCGGGGCTAGTTAAATTTCCATTTTAATTTTTGATTAAATTTTCTATAACTAGATTTAGTTCGTCAAATTTGTCAATAGTCATAAAATGCCCTCCGCCAACTATTTTTATATCAGATTTTACAAATTGAATAGGTAGAATTCTATCGGATGTACCGTGTATGTGTTTTAAATTTTTGTGAACAAAAGTATTCTGCCATTTTACAATTATATTAATCGCCCATTTTAGAAAAGTTTCATCAGTATCTTTTAGAATTTCTGTCAATAAATTTTTATTTGTTTTACTCTTAACTCCAAAAAGCCAAAAACATATAAAGTTTGACTTTTTCATTCGCTTTGTTGGTAGTAGTTTGTGAATTTTTAAGAATCCTGCATATCGATAATAAAAAGGAATTTCATCTTTATTTTTGGCAGAAGCAATTAGAATTATTTTCTCCGATTTCGTAATTTTCCCAACTTCAACAGCCATAATTCCGCCAAAAGATAAACCTATTAATATTGGTTTTTCTGAAGTAATTTGTTTGGATAATCTTTTTGCATAATTCTCAATAGATTCATTCCCAATCGGATTAATCCAATCAATAAAAGTGGTGTTGTATTTTGAAAAATCTAAATAGTTAAAAACCCTTTTGTCTGCGCCTAAACCACTAAAAATATAAAGATTTTCCATTTCTAAAACTGCGTCTGGCTAGTAGCAGGTTTACTTATAATCAACAATCCTATAAAAGTAATCAATCCGTTTACAATAATCAATTCGTTATCAATTACATAATCTCCAAAAAGAGCAGCAGAATTTTTTGTTATTAAAAAACATACCAACGGCGAGATTAAACAAATAATAGGAACCAATTTGTCATGAACCGTTTTCGATTTCATGAACAAACCAAAAGCATACAATCCCAAAAGTGGCCCATAAGTATAACTCGCCACTTTAAAAATCATTGTCACCACCGATTTATCATTTAGTGAATTAAAAACAATAATGACCAAAAACATCAAAAATGAAAAACCAACATGAACCAAATGACGTGTTCTAACTAATTTTTTGTCATCTGTTACCTGCTCACTATTGTCAGCTGATTTTTTTTTGTCCATTCCAAGAAAATCTACACAAAAAGAAGTGGTCAAAGCTGTCAATGCCGAATCGGTTGTGGCAAAAGTTGCTGCCGTCAATCCTAACAAAAAAACAATCGCAGGAACAATATTTAGGTAATTAAAAGCAATTTCAGGAAATAATAAATCAGTTCGTTTTACACCATCAACCATCGGGACTGCAATTCCGTTTTTTTCTGCATATAAATAAAGTAAAGCGCCAACACTCAAAAAGAAAATGTTGATCACCACAAAAATACCAGTGAACGTGAACATGTTTTTTTGAGCTTCACCAATGTTTTTGCAACTCAAGTTCTTTTGCATTAAATCTTGGTCTAATCCAACCATGGCAATGGTTACAAAGATTCCACCCAGAATTTGCTTTATTACAAAGTTGCCTTTTAGGTAATCTTCATAAAAGAAAATCTTAGAATAGTTACTGTTTTTTACCGCTTCAAAAGCTTCAGTAAAATTATAATCTAAACTATTGCAAATAAAAATAATTGTCAAGAAAACCGATGAAACTAAGAAAAAAGTTTGCAAAGAATCTGTAATGATTATTGTTTTCAATCCGCCGCGATAGGTATAGGCAAAAATTAACACTAAAGAGATTAAAACTGTTACAGCAAAAGGAATTTTGTAAGCATCAAACACAAAACGTTGTAACACAATCACTACTAAATACAGTCGGAAAGCAGAACCAATAGTGCGACTTATCAAGAAAATTGTTGCAGCAGTTTTATAACTCACCATACCCAATCTCTGTTCAATATAACTATAAATCGATGTCAAATTCATTCGATAATAGAGTGGAAGCAAGACCGTTGCTATAATGATAAAACCAATTGCATTTCCCAAGACAAATTGAAAATATTTGAACTGTAAATCAGGATTTCCAACTTCTCCAGGAACCGAAATAAAAGTCACGCCAGAAAGCGCAGTTCCAATCATTCCAAAGGCAACCAGATACCATTTGGAGTTTTTATTAGCCTTAAAAAAGGCATCATTACTACTATCTTTTTTACTAACAAGATTGGAAATAAGAATAAGAACTCCAAAATAAATTATAATGATTGTTAAAATGGTTCCTGAAGACATAAATAGATTTTTTGTTTCGGCTAAAATAGCAAAAAAGTTGGAAGTTAGAAGTTGGAGATTTGAAGAAAGTTTTTCAATCTAATTTTGACAAACTCGGTCTTCCAACTTCCAACTTTTTCTGTACTTTTGTCAAATGGAATTTTCATCAAAACTTCTCGAAAAAGCAGTTAGCGAAATGGCACAATTACCAGGAATTGGTAAGCGAACTGCCTTGCGATTGGTTTTACATTTATTGAAGCAACCTAGCGAACAAACTCATTTTTTATCGCAAGCACTAACTTCAATGCGAGATGAGATTAAATTTTGTAAAAATTGTCATAATATCTCAGATGTTGAGGTATGCGAAATTTGTTCCAATGCGTCTAGAAACCATAAAATAATTTGTATTGTTGAAGATGTTAGAGATGTTATGGCAATTGAAAACACCAATCAATTTAAAGGGCTTTATCATGTACTTGGTGGGAAAATTTCCCCAATTGATGGTGTAGGTCCAAGCCAGTTGAATATCAATTCATTAATTGAAAAAGTCAAGTCGGGTGATGTAGAAGAAATCATTTTTGCTTTAAGCTCAACTATGGAAGGTGATACAACCAACTTTTATATTTTTAAACAAATAAAAGAGTATAGAATAAAAACATCCACAATTGCAAGAGGAATAGCTGTTGGTGATGAACTAGAATATGCCGATGAGGTTACCCTAGGAAGAAGTATTGTGCAAAGAGTTCCATTTGAAAATTCTTTGAAAAATAGTTGAGCAATAATAGGCACAACTTTTTTGTATTTAGAATTGAAAAACTATCTTTGTTTGCTAAAATCCGTAAAGAAATGAATTTCAGAATTTTTATACTATTGTTTTTTGCAGGTTATTTTTTTAATTCGTGTGTGCCTTCAAAAGATATAATTTACTTACAAGGTAAAGAAAACGCGGCTAATGCACCTATAGCTAGTATTCCATATAAGCCTTATCGATTGCAAGTAAGTGATGTTCTGAGTATCACAGTTTCTGCAATGGATCCAAAATTAGTTGAAATATTTAATGTTAATTCAAGTTCAACATCATCATCCAATGTTACTAGTGAAATGTATTATTACAAAGGATATTCTGTTGACGATCATGGGAATATTAGATTGCCAATTTTAGGAGAAGTAAATGTCTTAGCATTGACAACAGATGAAGTTAGACAAAAAATAGAATCCCTTTTGCTAAAAGATCATTTCAAAAAAGAGGCAGGGATATTTGTAAATGTTAAGTTAGCGGGATTTAGATATACAATAAACGGCGAAGTTAATGCACCTGGGACAAAAGTTTTGAATCAAGAAAAAGTATCTGTTCTGGATGCTGTAGCAAATGCTGGAGATATTACTATTGTAGGAAATAGAAAAGATGTTACAATAATAAGACAGTTTCCGCAAGGTGTACAAACATTTTCAATCGATTTAACCAATTACAATGCTTTACAATCACCTTATTTTTATTTACAACCTAATGATTATGTATATGTAAAGCCTTTGAAACAAAAAACATGGGGAACAGGAACAACGGGTATACAATCATTAAGCACAATAATAGCAATATTATCTTTGGTAACAACGACGTTATTACTATTACAAAAATAAACCAATTATAGATGTTAGATATTAAAGATTTTAATTTTCTTGAAAATCACAATAATTTTGATTTCAAAGGTTTTTTGATTAAAGTTACTAGTTACTGGAAATGGTTTGTCTTTTCAATATTATTATGTTTACTAGCTGCTTATCAAATTAACGTTAGAAAACAAAAAATATATGGTTTAGAAACGACTATTGGTGTAAAAGAAGAGGATAACCCGCTTTTTACTTCTAATACAAGTTTGGTCTTTAATTGGGGAGGGACTTCTGATAAAGTTTCAACAATAGCTACCACTTTAAAATCTAGAACCCATAACGAAATTGTAGTAGAAAAATTGAATTACTATATCGATTATCTTCAAGATAGAGAATACTTTACCGAAAGTATTTATGGTAATTGCCCATTTGAGGTTCAGTTGGATAAAAGACAACCTCAATTGTCTAATTTTCCTATTGTAATAAAGTTTATTTCTTTAAATCAATATCAAATAAGAGTTGATTTTGAATCAAATTCTGTAAAGACATACAATTACAAAGATTATACTTCAAAGTTTGTTAATGTTTCTGAAGGGACATATAGTAAAAACTTTAAAGTCGGCGAATATATAAATCTCCCTTTTTTGAGTTGGAAATTAGTACTTACGAAGCCTGATAAAAATATTGTAGGCCAAGAATATAAAGTACTATTCGATGACTTTAACTCGGTTGTTCAAGCCTACAGAGATATAAAAGTAGATGTTGATGACAAGGCTCCATCTATATTAAAACTGTCATTAGAGGGTACCAACAAAGCAAGAATCGTTGATTATCTTAACGAAACAGTAAAAGTTTTGATGAAAAACCAGCTAGATAAAAAAAACTTATTTGCAGACAACACTATACAATTTATTGATACCACGTTGGCAGTCATGGAAGTAAAGTTAAAAGAAGCAAATGATGACTTAAAAAAGTTTAGCAAAAATAAAAATGTCATTGAGTTAGAACAAGGAGGGTTGAACATCCAAAATAAGATGCTTGATTTAGATTTAGAAAAAGATTTAATCTCCCGAAAAATAAATTATTTTAATACACTTTCAAATTATCTTAAAAACAGT